>CP048620.1:313884-584456 GCA_015698305.1 Candidatus Nitrohelix vancouverensis | reverse complement strand
AACGCTTCGGGACAGAGTTTGTCTTTCTGGATTATCCGACAGGTATGTGAGCGTTTTTGTCGAATGACATCCGTTATAGATTTCAGCGTCTTTAAAAAATGAGTAAGGCATGGCGTCGCTCGGCGACTCATCAATAAACCCGGGTGTTGAAGGGTTTAAGGAGTCAATGGGATTTTTTATGAGGCGACGCTATGGTGAAAGTGTTTGAAGAGTTCATGAGTGGGCTGAGATCGTACCCGAAGGCCGTTCAGCTATGGATCTCTCTCTTGGCGGCATTCAATGGGCTGGTCCCGCTGTTTTTCTGGGACCGCTTTGAGGCTCAGGTCATATTTACGGCGTTTATTGCCGGGGGTATGATGGGGATGGCGTTGGTCGGCTTGCAGGGCTTCACCCGCCTGCTGGGTTTGATGCACGTTTTCTGGTTTCCCCTGCTGGTCTATTTATACACTCGTCTGGGGATGCATCCTGTCGAGGGTGCGTTTGGGCTCTACTTGAGAGTCGTTTTGGCGATGAACGGAATTTCCCTGGTGATCGACGTGGCCGATGTGTTTCGCTACCTGCGAGGCGAACGTTCCCCCATGAAGCGGGCGTGACTCTTTGCGTTTGACTACACCGCTTCGATAGCGGCTTGTGCGGCGGCCAGCAAGGCGGTGGGTACGCGGAATGGAGAACAGCTCACATAGTCCAACCCGAGTTGATTGAAGAACGTGATGGATTTCGGGTCGCCGCCATGTTCGCCGCAGATGCCAAGATGCAGTTTCTTGTTGGCGCCCTTGCCTTTTTCGATGGCGATTTTGATCAATTCTCCTACGCCATCCTGATCGACGGAGACAAAAGGATCTTCTTCCAGTAATTGCTGGTCGAGATAGTTCGGCAGGAAGCCGGCGGAATCGTCTCGGCTGATGCCGTAGCTGGTCTGCGTGAGATCGTTAGTACCGAACGAAAAGAAGTCCGCTTCGCGGCCGATGGCGTCTGCAGTGAGAGCCGCGCGCGGCAGTTCGATCATGGTTCCTATCTTGAGGGGCAACTTAATGTCGGTTTTTTTCTGAACGTCCTCCGCCTCTTCCAGTATCTGATCGCGGGTGATGACGAATTCGTTGACGTGACTGACAAGGGGAATCATGATCTCCGGGTAAATCTTGCCGCCTTTTTTGATTAGTTTCGATGCCGCCTCGAGAATAGCGCGCGCCTGCATGCGATAGATTTCCGGGAAGGCGATACCGAGTCGGCACCCGCGCAAACCGAGCATGGGATTGATCTCGCGTTGCGAGTTGATCTGTTTTGCCAGCGCGGTGGCGGAAATTTTCATTTCCTTTGCAAGCACCTTGATGTCTTCTTTATTGGACGGCAGGAATTCGTGCAAGGGCGGGTCGAGCAGGCGTATGGTTACGGGCAAGCCGTCCATGACGCGAAAAATCTCCGTGAAGTCGTTGCGCTGGATGGGCAATAATTTTTTCAGGGTTTCGGCGCGATCTTTTTCTTTTTGCGAACAGATCATGCGTCGCACCAGCAGAATTCGTTCCTTGTTAAAAAACATATGTTCGGTTCGGCACAGTCCGATGCCTTGCGCGCCGAAGTCGCGCGCCACCAGCGCATCGTGCGGGGTGTCCGCGTTGGCGCGAATTTGCAGGGTTCTGAATTCTCCCGCAAGATTCATCAGGCGGGCAAAGGAACTGGTCAGGCGCGGTTGAATGAGCGGCGCTTCGCCTGCGATGACTTGTCCGTTGGCGCCGTCGAGGGTGATGCTGTCGTTTTCAGTCAACACGGTTCCGTTGAGCGTCGCCCGTTTCTTTTTCATGTCGATATCCAGATTGCTACAGCCGGACACGCAGGGTTTGCCCATGGCACGCGCGACGACGGCGGCGTGCGAAGTCATGCCGCCTTTGGCGGTCAGGATGCCCTGGGATACGTTCATGCCGTGAATGTCTTCGGGTGAGGTTTCGGCGCGGACCAGAATGACTTTTTCTTTTTTGTCGGCGCGTAGCTGAGCGCCCTCGGGGGTGAATACGATTTTTCCGAACGCGGCTCCGGGTGAGGCTCCCAGACCTTTGGCCAGCACGTTGACGGTGGCGTTTGGGTCGATCATGGGATGAAAAATCTGATCGAGTTGACCGGGCGACACGCGCATGACCGCTTCGCGTTTGCTGATAAGCCCTTCCCCCACCATATCGACGGCCACTTTGATGGCGGCGGGAGCGGTGCGTTTGCCGGATCTCGTTTGTAGCAGGAACAGTTTGCGGTTCTCGATGGTGAATTCAAGGTCCTGCATGTCCTTGTAATGGTTCTCCAGCTTTTGATAGACCCGCACCAGTTCTTCGTAGACTTCGGGCATGACCGCTTCGAGTTCAGAAATCGGGCTGGGGGTGCGTATGCCGGCGACGACGTCTTCGCCCTGGGCGTTTATCATGTACTCGCCAAAGAATTTTTTCTCTCCGGTCGCCGGGTTGCGGGTGAAGGCCACGCCGGTGGCGGAGTCGTCTCCCATATTGCCAAATACCATCGCTTGTACGTTCACTGCGGTGCCCCAGTCGTGCGAAATCGCGTGGATTTTGCGGTAGGTGATTGCGCGCGGAGAATTCCATGAATGGAAAACCGCTTCGATGGCTTTTTTGAGTTGATCTATCGGCGAATCTGGAAACGGCGAGCCGGTTTGCTTCTTCACCACGGCTTTGAATTTGCTGATAATGGTTTTGAGGTCGCGCACCTGGAGTTCGGTGTCGGCTTCGACTTGTTTCAGCTTGCGCTGTTTGTCCATGATCGCTTCAAAGTGTTCGAATTTAACGCCGAGGGCGACGTTGGCGAACATGGCGATGAAGCGTCTGTGGCAGTCGTTTGCAAACCATTCATTGCCGGTGCTTTCAGCCAGACCCCTGGCGGTATCATCGTTAAGCCCGAGGTTGAGAACGGTGTCCATCATTCCGGGCATGGATTCCCGGGCGCCGGAGCGAACAGAGACGAGCAGGGGGTTGACGGGGTCTCCAAATTTTTTGTTGAGCGTTTTCTCCAATTGCGCGAGACGTTTTTTAACCTCAGTCCAAAGGGTCGGGGGTAACTGGGAGTCGTTTTTAAAAAACGCAAGGCAGGCCTCGGTCGTTATGGTGAATCCGGGGGGCACGGCGATGCCGAGGGAGGCCATTTCAGCCAGGTTGGCGCCTTTGCCCCCAAGCAGGTCGCGCATTTCCGCGTTGCCTTCGGTTTCTTCTCCGCTGAAAAAATAGAGGTATTTTTTAGACATTTTATATCCTGAGAATCATCTTCAGGAACATCATTGCGTTCTTGAGATGCGTTGCGGTTTCATGAAAAAAAGAGAATCAGGTTAGCCAAACAAAATAGGGTTTTCAACCTTTTTTGAAAACGATGCGTGAAAAGTCGGCGAGGTCTGAAAAGAGAAGGGATACGTTGCGTAGGAGCCGCAGGCGATTGGAGCGTATCGCAAGGTCTTTGTCCATGACCATCACGCCGTCAAAAAATGCGTCGACGGAAGGTTTGATCTCTACGATTTTCTCCAGGGCTTGAGAAAATTGTTTGTTTTCTACGAGTGAGCGTACTGGAGTTTTCAATTCCTGCCAGCTTTGGTGGAGTTTGATTTCGACCGGGTCTTTCAGGAGCGTCGAGTCGATGTCTCCAAAGGCGCTGTCATCAAGAATGCTGACGACGCGCCGGAAGGTGACGGAAAGGTCTTCAAAGTAGGCTTGCTGTTTCAGATCGGAGAAGGCGCGAACTTTCGCCTGCACGTCGGCAAGGGCATCGATGCCGGAAGCGAGCACGGCGTCGATGGCGTCGTAGGGAAAGCCTTCGTCTTTGAGGGATGATTTGTAGCGTTGCGCGAACAAGTCCAGCACATGCGAGCGGATTTCATCGCGCGTTAATTTGATTTTTGCGTCGAGATGGTTCAGACCTTCATCAATCAAGGCGTTGAGCGAAATGCTCCATTGCCGTTGTTGAATGATCTGGATAATGCCGAGCGCATGGCGGCGCAGTCCGTAAGGATCTTCGGAGCCGGAAGGGATGAGTCCGACGCCGATGCACCCTAAAATGGTGTCGAGTTTGTCGGCCAGGGCGATGATTGCGCCGACGGAGGTTTCCGGTGTGGAATCGCCTGCGAATGCGGGCTTGTAATGATCTTTTACGGCTTGCGATACGGCGTCGTTTTCTCCGGAGTGGCGGGCGTAATAGCCGCCCATGATGCCTTGCAGTTCGGGAAATTCATAGACCATCTGGGTCACGAGGTCGGCCTTGCACAAGCGCGCGGCGCGTATGGCGTCTTCCTTGTCTTCGGGGCTGACGGCGCTGGCGAGCGCTTCGGCCAGCGAGGCGATGCGGGTCATTTTCTCGTAGGAGGTACCGAGTTTTTTCTGAAAGACGACGCCGTTCAGGGCATCGACAAAATCTGCGAGCGGTTTTTTTCGATCTTCTTTATAGAAGAAGCTGGCGTCATCCAAGCGGGCGCGAATCACGCGTTCATTGCCTTTGCGAACTTCCTCGCCTTCGCCTTGCTGGATGTTGCTGATGGTGATGAAGTGGTTCAGCAATTCTCCTTTTGACGAAGCGACGGGAAAATAACGCTGGTGGCGTTTCATGACGATGCTCAGCAATTCTTTGGGTAGCTCGAGGTATTTGGCTTCGAAATTTCCGAGGATGGCGAAGGGATATTCGACCAGTTGGTTCACTTCTTCAAGAAGCGCGTCGTCGGGTTCCACTTGGCCTCCGGCGGCTGTTGCGAGTTCCCGGACTTGTCGTTCGATTTCCTGTTTGCGTTCGTTGGGATCGGCGATGATGCGATGCTCGCGGCATTGCTTCTGGTAGCTGGCGAGGTTTTCGACGGTGAATGTCTGGGGCGCCAGAAAACGATGCCCGCGCGACTGATTTCCGGCGCGGACGCCGTCGAAATTTATTTTCAGAGTACGATCTCCAAACAAGCTGACGATCCAGTGTAGCGGGCGCGCGAAAGCGGAGGGGTTGTCGGCCCAGCGCATTTTTTTAGGGAACGGAATGCTTTTGATCAATTGCGGGAGCCATGCTTCGAGCAGGGCCTGCGTCGCTTGTCCTTCGCGCTTGACGGTTGCGGCGATGACTTTGCCTTTTGGACTGTCGACAATTTGCAGGTCTTCGGGGTCGATGCCTTTACTTCTGGCAAATCCCTGAGCGGCGCGCGTCGGTTTGCCTGCATCGTCGAAGGCGGCTTGTACGCTGGGGCCGAGCAGGGTTTCCTCTTCGTCTTTTTGTTCTGTTTGGACCGTGGAAAAATGGATGGCCAGGCGTCGCGGTGTGCCGAACACTTGTGAGTCGGCAAAAGTGAGTTTGTTTTTCTCGAAGAAGGCCCGGATTTCCTTGTCCAGAAAATTCAAGGCCGGACGGACGTATCCTGAGGGGATTTCTTCGGAACCGATTTCAATGAACAGGTCGGAGGCGACGGGTTGTTCCATATTGGCTGATGATGTATTTGGGTTTGGGTTGCGTCAGAACGCTTAAAAATTATTTCTTCAGGACAGTTGATAATAGTCCAAGGATTGAAATTGTCAAACGATTTTGGAGGTTTGGAGGCGTTTCCGCGCGTGCTTGTCAGGCGGGACTCGGCTTGACAAAGGGGAGCGTAGTTTAGTTGAAAAGCGTCGGAATATGTGTCATGTTGTGGAGCGTAACTCCTTTAAATTTATGGGTCTGATACGATTTCATGACATCCACTGTTTTGATAGTCCTGCTGGCGCTGGTAGGCTTGGGGGCTTATAAAGCATTTTCCTCGTCTGTACGCGGTTCCTCCAAAACCGCATCGAGCGCCGACTCGGGCGGGGATGGCGATGGAGAATCGGGTTCAAAATCAGCCAAAAACAGTTTGATGAAGTTTGTTGAAAAATCGCTCGGGACTTCGGATGAGTGTCTGCATCGTTTTCCGTCCGGGGCCGAAAACTTCATCGGTCGGAAAGAGGAGTTGAAGGAGATTGAGAGCAAGGAATCAAAGCGCCCTATTTTGATCAACCTGTTCGGTAAAACCGGCGTTGGCAGAAAAGCCATGGCGTTTAAAATTGCGGATCGCCACAAGTTTCAGTTTCGCGATGCGCAGTTGTACTACGACATGAAGGCGGACGCGCCGACTTCGCGATCGGCGACCGACGTTATTTCCTATATCATTCAGTCGTTTCAGCCGGATGTGGATATCCCTTCAAGCAAGCTGGAGCTGGTCAAGTTGTATCGAAACCTGACTCGCGGCAAGCGCTTCATTCTGGTTCTGGACAATGTCGACAACGGCAAAATCATCAAGCCGCTGATCTCCTCCAAGAACATGGTCTTCATCATCGTCTCGGAATTTTCTCTTGAGTTGAGCGATTGGATCACGCATCAGGTGGATGAGATGTTGAAGGACGACGCCATTGTGCTGTTGAATTCCATCTGCCCGCAACTGGGTTTTTCCCATATCGTTTTTTCAAAATCCTGCAAGAACCACCCTTTCACCATGGTGTTGGCGGCGCGCTTTGTGAAAAGTCATCCCGGCGTCGATACCATGGAGTTTTTGAATAAAATGTCTGAGGAGGTGCGGCATCTTGAATTCATAGACACGGAAAGCTTCGACCGCTCGGCGACGGCGATGCTCAACCTCTGCTACAAATTGCTGGATGATGATATCGCCGTGGTTTTACGCAAATTACTGGTGTTTCCAGAAGCGTTCGACGCGTCGGCGGAAGCGTTTGTCTGCGAGGATTCGGGCAATACGAGTTTGGCCTTGTTAGCGAGCTTCGGTTTTCTGGAATTCGATTCGAAGAACGACGTTTATTTTCTAGAAGAATTCGTACGCTCGTTTTTGAGATCCAAAATTCAAGGCGGGGAGCGCTCCATGGCTGAAATGCGCATGGCGACGTATTACCTGACGCGTTTGGTTGAGGCTTCTGAATTGTTCTCGTCCGGCGGCGCCGGAAGGGTCAATGGAATGATTCTGTTCGACAAGGAATGGGATGGCATCAAGGCCGGCTGGGAGTGGACGCAGAAAAATCAAAGCGACGAAGCGTCGAGGTTATGTTGCTCCTATATGGAGGCGGCAGGAGAGATGTTGCGTAAGCGGCAACCTCTCAAGTTGGTGGCCGAATGGCTGGATGCGGCGATCTCTGCAAGTCGAAAAGTGGGCGAGGAGGAATTGGAAAAGAACCTGATGTTTCAGCAGGGCGAAATTTTGTTTGAACAGAAAAAACTCAAAAACGCTTGCGCGATACTGCTCAAGGTTCTGGAGTTGTCCAAAAAGCAGAAAGATATGAAAATGGAGCTGGCTTCGATGCGTATGCTGGGGCTGGCAAACCTGGAATTGGGAAATCTGGCAGAGGCCAAAAGCTATTTTCAAAACGAACTGGATTATTTGAAGGCCACGCAATCGACGGACGGTATTGAAGTCGTTTATGAAAATCTCGGACGTTGCGCCCAGTTTGTGGAGGATTATGAGGGGGCGCTCAAGATGTATGGCCAGGGATTGACCTTTGCGCAGAAGAACAATAATGTTCATCAGCAAGGGGTTGTGTTTCGCCGTATGGGTGAGATCAATATCGCTCAGAAGAACGCGAAGATGGCCGTTAATTTTCTCGAGCAGAGTTTGATTTTTTCGCGCAAGACCAAAAGCAAGAAGGAGCAGGGCTTGACGCTGTTTCAGTTGGGCAAGGCAACGAATCTTGCAAAATCGTTTGACAAGGCCATCGGTTTTTATCAACAGGCGCTCACGATGGCGCGCCAGACCAATGATATTAAATTAGAGGGTGAGACCATCTGGGCTTTGAGCCTGACCTTGCGACAGAAAGGCGACGGCGCCGACGCTTTGAGGCAGGGCAAGGCGGCGTTGAAAATTTTTGAGGTGATCAAGCACCCGATGCGCGAGGAGGCGATGCTTCGCTTGAAAGAATGGCGCGTTGCGGAGGGTGAAGTTTTTTAGCAGCGCTGAATGATTGGAATTTAAAACGACACGATTTGTAGTCTGGAAAGTAACCACAAATAACCGTTCGTCTCTTGCTAGTCCAAAGCAATAGAGATATCATGTATGCGGATTTATAGTTACTTAAACAAAGAATCTTTACCTGATAGAAGTTGATCGTTTTATGAACACAGCCAAAAAAATCAGAGCGGTGGTTGCGGATGACGAAATGCATATCCGCCGTATGGTTGTGAGCGTTTTGAAAACGATGCAGTGCGAAATCGTCGGCGAAGCGTCCAACGGTCAGGAAGCGATTGAATTGTTCGAGAAGGAACGCCCGGATATCTTGTTCATGGACATCAACATGCCTCTGAAACGGGGGGATGACGCCTTGGTGGAAATCATGCAGGCCCATCCGAATGCCTTCGTTATTATGCTCACTTCTGTGTCCGACGTCAGCACAATCCAGAAATGTGTCGATGCGGGCGCTGTGGATTATATTCGCAAGGACACTCCCATCCCCGAATTGAAACTCATGCTCAAAGAAGCGTGGGACGAGTTCAATAAAAAACGGTGACTTATGAGCCTTTCTGATAAAAATTCAAAATATCGAATGTATGATTTGAAGAAGATGCAGGGTGAAATTAAGAAGGACGAAGGCTCCGGAGAGATGAAAAAGAACCTGGCCCAGGACGATATTAAGAAAATGATTCAACGTAAGAAACAACCCAAACCGTCATGAACCAGAGCTCAAAATTCTTTGACCTTCTGGTTGCCAGGGGCGTGCTGGACAAGGCTTCTGTCGAGGTCATTTTAAAAAAATCAGGGAACGACGCGTTTGAAGCGGTGCTCAAGATGAAAGAGGGCGAGATCGATGTGCAAGCCACGACTAACGACCTGGGGCAGTGGTGGGCCGATTGCAATGGTCTGGCTTATGTGGAATTGAGCAAGTCGCTCTTCCAGCCCGGCGTGGTGCAAAAGCTCCCTAAAGATTTTTCATACGCGCATACGATCATCCCTTTGTATCAATTTGGCGATGCGGTGACGGTTGCTGTCGCCGATGTGAGTAATAAAGATATTCTCAAAGAAGCTGGGGAGTTGATGGGGGCGCCTGCCAGCCCCGTTTTTAGTTTTCCCGATGAGATACAGGATGCATTGGCAATCCAATACCAAACGGAAAATTCGATTGAAGAGATCACCAGTAAAATCTCAGGGGCTCTGATTTCAAGTTCCGGCAACGAAGCGACTCTGGAGAGTATCAAGGAAATTGCCGGGGATAAGGCGATCGTCGACCTGGTTCAGTCTATCTTCCTTTTGGGGCTTAAAGAAGGCGCCAGCGATATTCATATTGAACCCTACGAGAACAGGGTCAACGTTCGTTTTCGCATCGACGGAATTTTGTACAATCGCATGAGTTTTGGCAAGAGCGTTCTACCGCCTTTGATTTCGAGATTGAAGATCCTGTCAAATACAAATATTACGGAAAACAGAAGGCCGCAGGATGGGCGGATCAGCTTTAAATTGTCCTCGCGTTCTATCGACGTTCGTTTTGCCACGATGCCGACGATTTTCGGAGAAAAAATCACGCTTCGTATTCTGGGTCGCGCCCTGGTTCAGGATGTGCCGGGCTTGGACGAGCTGAGCTTGTCGGCGGCTAATCGTAGCAAGCTGGAGGACATCATCCGAACGCCTAATGGCGTCATTTTTGTGACCGGACCTACGGGTTCGGGCAAGACGACCACCCTGTTCTCTATTCTCAATCAACTGAACGAGCCTGAAACAAATATTTTAACCGTTGAAGACCCTGTTGAGTATCGTCTGGAAGGCATCACGCAGGTTCAGGTCAATGCTGCGATTGATCTGGATTTCGCCAAAGTCTTGCGGTCTTTTCTGCGGCACGATCCGGATATCATTCTGGTCGGGGAAATTCGCGATCTGGAGACGGCCAAGGTCGCTTCACAGGCCGCGCTGACCGGGCATTTGGTCATGGCGACCATGCACACGAACAACTCGCTTCAGGCGATCACCCGGCTTGTTGAAATTGGCGTCGAGCCTTTTCTGGTGGCCCCGTCGGTGATCGGCGTGGTCGCGCAACGACTGGTAAGAAAAATTTGTGAACAGTGTAAAGAGAAGTACGAGGTTGACGAGGCATTGCTCAATGAAACGTTTTTATGGGATGGAATGGAAAAGGTCTATTTCTACAGAGGCCGGGGTTGTGAAAAATGCAAGCATTCAGGCTACTCCGGGCGGATCGCCTTGCATGAGATCCTCATCGTTGATGAGCAGGTTCGGGATTTTATCGCTAAAAGCAGTTCAATACTGGAAGTGAAAAAATATGTGGAAAGCGACACGGTTGATTTTCAGACGCTTCGTTATGACGGTTTGAAAAAGGTATTGAGGGGCCTCACGACGATTGACGAAATTAATAAAACCACTCCAAAAGAATTAAAGGTTAATTTTTAGAGCGCCTGGGATTATCGTTATGAACTTTGACGCTAAAATTTTGATAGTTGATGATGAACTTCCGGCTCGAAAACTGCTAATGGGCTATCTGCAAAAAATTGGTTATGAGAACCTGACTGATGTGGATAGCGCAGAAAAAGCCATCCAAAAGTTATGCATTGAAAAATTTGATCTGGTCATTTCAGATTGGAACATGCCTCAAATGACGGGTTTGGAATTTTATCAGTTGATCACGGAGAGAGAGCTGATTACAGGCGTTCCGTTTTTGATGGTGACGAGCGTGAACGAAAAAGATAATGTTCTCAAGGCGATCAAAATGGGCGTGCAGGGTTATATCATCAAACCCTTTGATGTGGAAACCTTGCAGGATAAAATTGATGACGTTTTAAAGTAAGTCTGTTGAAAGTCGGGCGAGGTCTGCCGGAGTCGGTTTGCATTTTAATTATTTGAGGTTCTCTTTGATTTCGATGGGTCGTTTGTTGAGAAAGAATAATGGGATGTTTAATAAAACATTGATTTCGCTTAATTCTATTTGAAACCTGGACATGGCTGATATTCCTGAAGAGTTTAGAGGTATGAAGATCCTGCTTGCGGATGACACGCCCGCCAATATTCAGATATTGCACCGGGTGTTTGCCGATCAGGGTCTTGAGATTTTCATTGCGACGAGCGGCGATGTGGCGCTGGAGAATATCAGAAGATCCCAGCCCGATCTGGTCTTGCTGGATATCATGATGCCGGGACTCAGCGGTTTTGAAGTTTGCAAGGCGCTCAAGGAGGACGAGGCGACTCGCGACATTCCCGTCATTTTCATCAGCGCAAAAAATGAGACTGAGGATATCGTGGAAGGATTCGATCTTGGCGCGGTTGATTACGTCGTCAAGCCCTTCCGCCTTGAAGAGGTGATCGCGCGCGTTACGACACAACTGAGATTGAGACGAGTCGATCAGGAGAATCAAAAACTTGTTGAAGCCAAGAATGTATTTCTTGGCATGGCGGCTCACGATTTGAGAAACCCACTCGTGTGCATCCGCGGATTCAGCGAGTTGTTGAAGGACGAAGATCTTGATGTCGAATCGCAAATTGAGTACAAGGAATTGATTCATTCCGTGAGCAACGAGATGTTGACGATTTTGAATGATCTTCTGGACATTTCACAGATCGAAAGCGGGAAATTAAAACTAACGTTGAAGCCCAATGATCTTGGAAAGCTGGTTGAACGTCGGGTGCATCTGAATAAAAATATTGCGAAAAAGAAAGAAATCCAGATTCTCAGCGAGTTGGAATCCTTGCCTTCGGTTCAATTCGATTTCGAACGAATGGGGCAGGTGTTGGACAATTTTATCAGCAACGCGATCAAATTTTCTCCCCAGGGAACCGTCATCCGCGTCCGTTTAAAACAGTCGGAAAATAAGGCGCGTATCGAAGTCGTGGATGAGGGACCCGGAATTTCAGAGGATGAAATCAGCCAGTTGTTTGGAGAGTTTCAAAAATTGAGCAGTCGGCCAACCGCCGGGGAAAGTAGCACGGGACTGGGTCTGGCTATTGTGAAAAAAATCGTCAACGCGCACGGCGGCGAGGTTGGGGTTACGAGCGAAGTCGGCCGTGGAAGCTCGTTTTATTTTTGCCTGCCTCTGGACGCGCCCGCCTGAGAATTTTCTGAAAATTCAGCCGCGCTTGCCAGCCTTCCTTGTTCCGGCATTTTCGAACCGTAATTCACTGCTTCTTGAAATGATCTAAATTTTTCTCCAGCGTGGAGGATTGTTCCGGCGTCGGGTCGATCATCGGCCATATCAAGATAAACAAAATGAAGCTGACGACGACGACCCCGATAGCGAAGCCGAACCAGTCGAAAATTGAAAATTTTTCTTTGGGTTCATTCATAGCTGTTTCTCCCCATATAATTGAGTATCGCTAAGCGCGCATTGATTAAAAAAACATTTCACGAAGCGCTCCTTCCGTCCCAGGCTTTGATCCTTGGCAACCAGCGCGGCACGTTGTTTTTGTAAGTCAGGTAAGAGGCTCCAAAGCGTTTTTCCAGATCGGGTTCTTCCCAGAAGGGGATGAGAACCAGACAGCCCAGAATAAACAAAAGCCCCCAAAGGAAAATGGGAGTGGAGCCAAACAAGGCCGCCTCGCCCAGCAATACATACCATACGCCCAACATCATCGGATTCCGCGTATGGCGGTAAATACCCAGCGCGACCAGCTTTTTGGGCGGATCGAAGGGGGCGGGCGTGCCGTCTCCGTGGGTTGTGAATAGCGAAACGGTTTTCCAACACAGATAGACGCCGAGTCCGATGAGCAGGAGAGCGGCCGCCGTTCGGAAGGGACTGAAGTGCATGTCAAAAAACTCCAGAACCCGACCTTTCTGGGATAGCCAGAGCAGGATTCCGGGAATGACGCCCATGACGTTGAATGGAAACAGGAAGAACGCGAAGATCAGGGATCGTGACAATTTCATGGCCCAGCCAAATCCTTATTCAGTATTGCGGAAAGCGCATCTTGCCATAAAAGCTCGGAAAAGTCTATTTTTCAGATAGTTCCATTGACTATTGCGCGGAAAAATGGGACAATTCCATTCTGTTTTTTTGGGAAATGTGATTTCAAGCGCTCATGCGCTTTTACTATAGATAACCAGGGCTTAGGCCAAGTATTTGAAAAATATGATAAACGCCTGATGACCCCCTGTCGGCATTCGCCGCTTCCAAGTAGTGTCTTGTATTTATCTTCCACAATTTCCCGCCGCTGATTTCCCGTCGGTTTTGCAACGGGGCCAATTATCAGGAGAAAAGTTGCATGTCATATTCTGAGGAAAAAGGAGACGTGAATTCGCCGTCCAATTCAGCGAAACGATTTCTTTGGAGCCGACAATTCTGGGGCGCCGGAATCGTTCTGTCCAGCGTGCTGGCGATTGGGGCCTGGACTCATTTTCCTGCAGAAACTCCGCCGCGTTCCGTGAAAATAATTCAGCCGGTGAAACTGGACACGACCCCCTTGCCGGCGTTGACCGTTCCGGAACCGGAAATCGAAGCGGTCGTCGAGGCGGAAGTCGAAGCGCCGCCGTCCAATCTACATTTTAAGGGAACCGTTGCGCGTAACGAGAGTTTGACTCAATTGCTGGGGCGCAAGGGCGTGTCTCTGGAGACCTCGCTCAAGCTGGCGCGGCAAACCCGTTCGGTTTATAACTGGAACCGCCTGCGTTCAGGTAAATCCTATTCCATCGAAATGACGAACGATAAGGAATTGGTTTCCTTCGTCTATCAGGTTGATAATAATTTGAAGTTGAGCGTAGAGCGGGATGGGGAGGAATTCAACGCCCGCTTCATCGAAACTCAATACGATATTCAGTTGGAAGTGCTGGAAGGACGCATTCAGGACAACCTGATTTCCGCCGTGCTGGACGCGGGGGGGAATTATCAGACGGCTCTGGATCTGGAGGAAATTTTCGCCTGGCAAATCAATTTTTTTAAGGACCTTCGCAAAGGCGATTCCTTTAAAATCATCGTCGAAAAGAAAATGCGCGACAACCAGGCGGCCGGGTTTGGAAGAATCAGAGCGGCGACTTTTTTCAACAAAGGGGAAAGTATGGCGGCGGTCTATTTTGAGCCAGATGGCGGGATTGGCGGTTATTACGCGCCGGACAGCCGACCCTTGAAGAAACAGTTTTTAAAGAGTCCTTTAAAGTATACGCGCATCACCTCCGGTTTCACCGGCAAGCGCTTTCATCCGATTTACAAAAAGCATTTGCCGCACCGGGCGGTCGATTACGCGGCGCCCCGGGGAACTCCGATTTACGCGATCAGCGACGGCGAAGTGATGAGCGTTTCCAGAAACTCGCGTTCCGGCAAGCATATCAAGCTGAAGCACCGCAATGGCTTCGTCAGTTCGTATTCGCATCTGTCGAGGTATCAAACGGGCTTGTCGGTGGGAAAGAAAGTTCAGCAGGGGCAGGTCATCGGTTATGTCGGTTCGACCGGAGCGGCGACGGGACCTCACCTGTGTTTCCACTTGCGCAAGAATGGCAAGTCGATCAATCCTCTGACCTTTCAGTCGCCAGGCGGACCTCCCCTGGATGAAGAAAACATGACGGCCTTTCAGTTGACTGCGCGGCAGGGCATGCTGGTTCTGGGCTATCCAGAGCCTACGACCACCTGAGATTCAACAGTTTAAAAATTACCCCGCCTGTTTTGAAACACATTCCTCTCTCAATTCACCGCTGTAAACCTTCCACTGCCACAGCGCCGCCTGTTCTCTATTTTTTCGGCGGTTCTCTGAGGATGCAAAGGCTTCCAAGAAATTTCTTGTCCGTATTTTTTTTATAGACGACGTCGTTGGGCAGGTTCCAGATGCCGAAGGATTCGACGAGGTAGGTGTGGTATTTTCGGTCGGCCCAGATCGGAGATTGCTTGTTAACGCAGAACTGCACCGATAGTCCGTGAGTGGCGCGGTCGCCGCCCCGTCGGGTGGCCAGTTGAGGGACCATGCTTTCCGGGTCGGAGAGATTGGCGATTTCCTTGATGGACTTTCCCAAAAGTTGCTTTTCGTCAAAGCCGAGGGAAGCGCAGAATTTCGGGTTGGCCTGGATGATGTTTTGATCGGCATCCAGCCGGAACACGCCATCGGAAACGCATTCGACGACATTGCGATAGATATTATGGGCCTCGATCAATTCTTCATTTTGCAGGTCCAGTTTTTGATTCAATTCTCGAGTTTCGGTCAGTAGCACGCTGAGCTTGAGCTGTGTCGCTACGCGATAAAGAACTTCGTCCTGCTGGAAGGGCTTGGAAACGTAATCACAGCCGCCGCATTCAAAAGCCTTGACGATGGATTCAATATTTGTCAAAGCGGTGATGAAGATGATGGGAATGTGTTTGGTCTCTTCCATCGCCTTCAACTGACGACAGGTTTCAAATCCGTCGATGCCCGGCATCATCACGTCCAGCAGAATCAGCAGAGGTTTGACTTTCTTGGCGATTTCAATTGCGGAAGTTCCATTCAGGGCAACGGAAATATTGAAGTCGTTGCCCTCCAGCAGTCTGCGTAGAACGTCGATATTCTGCGGCGTGTCATCGACCAAAAGCAGAGTCTTGCCTTTGAGCTTGGCTTTCCATTGATCATCCAGATTCATGAAATTTCTCTATGCGTCATTAATAATGATTCTCAAATTCCAACTTAGATTAAAGTAAAAAATGGATATATCAAAGCTCTATTTGGCTCGAAAGAACAATCAAAGAGTTGGCTTAGAGGAGGTCGCAATTCCCGATGGGGAATCATGTTGAACTAGAGCCTTCGTATCGCTGGATTGCGCTATGCCAAAGTTAGTTTTTTCTCACGTAAGTGCCTAGGTTTTCCTGTTTGAGTTTCGCCATCGCTTCGTTCATTTCCCCCATGCGTTTGATCAGGAGTTTGAGCAATTGATCTTTAAACTTGTTAAGAATGGCGGGGTCCAGATTGTTGAACAGGTATCCGTCCATTTTAAGCAGGACGACCGACTCTTTGGCCATGACATTAGTGGATCGGGCTGAGCCGGTGATCAGGGGAACCTCGCCAAACACCGCGCCCGCCGACAGCGTGTTCAACTCCTCCCCGGGAATTTCATTTCGGGTGATGGCAACCTGGCCTTTGATAAGCACGAATATAGTTGAATCCGTGTCTCCCTGTCGAATGATCAAGTCGCCTGGGTCGGGGGACAGAATATGATTTTCGATACGAGAAAGCGTCTCCTTTTCCCCCTCAGAAAAATCGTCGAAGAAGGAAATATTATCCATGAGCGCGATAATTTCTTTCGATTCCATCGGTGTCGTCCATTCTGTTTGAATTGTTTCAATACTTCTATTTAAAAGGAATGAGAGAGGATTCGCAACGGCTTTTTGTTGAATAAATTGTAGCAAAAAAAGTATTTGGGAAGCAGGGTCGAAAGCAATTCCTGAGGAAGACTATTTTTTAGCGCAAAGGCAGGTCGCCGTCTATCCAGGATGAGATTTTCAAGCTCGGCGAGAAATTGGAGGGGGCGGGCGATTGAGTCGCCGGAGTGATTTTAAGGTTCAGCTCTTCTTTCTGTTGGGTCCAGGGCCGACAGAAAGTCAGCCGATAATTCCCTGGACGCAAAAACAGCAATTGTAATTCCTTGCGCGGCGGGAGATAGCTCAGTTGGAACACCGGTCGCAGGGAGTTGGCGCGGGTGAGGATCATATCTGTCAGGGCAAATTGGCAATCGTTCACGAAAGCCGTCGGGCTAGACAGGTCGAGGCTGAACGAAGCCTGCGCTTCGATGGCATGATTGAGATGCAGGCATTGCTGGCTTCGGGGCAGAGCCTTTGTGGTCTCGCCTTTTAAATAAGGCAGGGCCAGCCAGATATCGAACTGGATGCAGTCAGCGTCATAAGTTGCGTCCAGATCGTAATGATTGGCAATTTGCTCAGCCGTTTTCCAGTGCATGCGTCAGAACTCCGGGAACGAATTGTTACTTGCTATCAGTATGAAGAGTAGTAAAACGGCGCGGGGAAAAATATAGGGTGTATTCCTATTTATTTTGTAAGATGAATTCCTAGTATTATTTTGTCTTTGATTGAGGCGTTGGAACCGTGGCAAATTCCCCCAGATTCCATTTGTCGTGCAACTCCTTCAAACGTCCCTTTTCGACAAGAGCGGTAATCGCTGAATTCACCGTGTGAATCAATTCGGCGCTGTCCTGGCGAAAAACGATGCCGTAGGATTCAGAGGTCAGTCTCTGGCCGACAATGTGCGATATCTGCCGCAACTCTTCATTTTGATTGTAGAAATAATTGATCTGGGTGGTGTCGCCGAGAACCGCGACGATTCCTCCATTGATCAGATCGATGAGAGCGTGCCCGATTTTTTCATAGGCTTTTTGCGGGACTTTTTCAAACTGATTCAGATAAAAGTAGGAGGTGGTGTTGATCTGCGCTCCGGCCAGCCCATCCTTGCTTTCCAAATCTTCCAGTCCTGAAATCTCCCCCAGGTCCTTGCGCGCCAGCAAGGCGACTCCGCTTTCAAGGTAAGGAATGCTGAAGGCAAATTTCTTTTTCCGCTCTTCCAGAATCGTTATGGAAGAAATCAACATATCAAATTTTCCGGTGATCAAGCCGCCGAACAAACCGCCCCATTCGACGTCGATGATCTCGACTTCATGCCCTGCTTCTTCCGCAATGGCGTGGATCAGATCGACTTCGAAGCCGTCTTTTTCATTGCGGTCGTTAATGAAAGCCATGGGAATGAAGGTGGTGTCCACTGCCGCGATCCATTTCTTTTTGGGAGCGGAGGCCGTCGGCTCCGGTTCCGAGCAAGCCGTTGTCAGGAGGATCGGGCAAAATAGTAAAACGATCAGGAAATTTTGAAAAATTTTCATGAATAAAATGGGATTGGGTAAAAAATCAGAGCGTCCAGGGCAAAGCTTGCATCATAAAGCAATCGATCGCTCTCCGCCACTTTTCACTGATAAATAAAACGGCTCCTTCCTTGTTTCGCAATAAAATTGTGAATAGAATGAGAGCCATCCAGCGAAAGGCGACTACGGTTCATGAGAACCCCTAATCTACTACTTTATGTCACCAGCATCGGAATGTATCTCGCCTGCTTTGCGGGCGTCTACAACCTCATTGCGCCGGAGACGACCGAGCCTCAGCATCAACAAGCGAATCTACAGTCGCCCGTTGTGAATTCTCCCGCGCCGGGCGCCGCGACAGGTCAAATCGTCGACACACCCGGCCCGGCAGATTCTGCCGGGGGGCCGAAACAAGGCAATCCCCTCAGCGACGATCCCATGAACAGGGCGTTAGCGCCGGAAGAGGGTTTTGCCAATTCGTCAGACGGCCCCCGCCCATCCCTCGAATCGGGGAGCAACGAATCGGCATCACAACATTTGAAAGAGAATTTATCCAATACCGCAGGCGGGCTTGCATCCGCTCTCGATTCAGACCTTGTGAAAGCCGCATCGCAACAAATGAAAGAAAATTTTTCTGGTTCCGAAAGCGGGGTCGCTCCATCCATCGATTCGGAAACGGTGAAAGCGGCATCGCAAAAGCTGGCTCAGGTTGCGTCCTCCGCGGCTCCGGGCCAGGAAGCCTTCAACCAGCTCGCGTCGCAAGCGGAATCCGCCGTTGCAGAGATGGCGAATCAGGAAGCCGCGCCGCCATCGGGAGGACCAAACGTTCCCAGTTCAGCGGAAATTTCGAAATCCGCCGAATCCCTCAGTCAAAATGTAGCGAAAATGTCCGGCGTGCCTGACAGTTTGAAAGACGCCGTCGGTCAGGCGGGCATGGCGGGCGGCCCTGAGGTCAATCCGCAAGACTATTTTGAAGGCGCGCCACCTGTGAGCGCGGCATCCGTGGGAATGGATAAGCAAGGAGAGCAAGCGACAAATTCGACGGCGGAAAACCTTGCCATCATGGCATCAGCCGCGAAAGGGCTGTCAGGAATGGCGGCGAATCTGTCGGCGGAAGACGTGGTGGAAGTGGTCGGCAACCTGCCAATTGACATGCCCGAAGCGCCATCCGCCGCCGATGCGCCTGTTGCGGCGAGTCCCGAAGCAAGGTCCGCGCCATCGCCCAAAGCGGGTGAGGCAAATGAGGTTGTGGAACAAGCCGAGCCTGAAATGCTGGGAGAAGAGACCGGCAAGGATGCAGGTTCCAATGAATTTCTTCTGACTGGATTGAGCGTTCTGGGCGGCGTTATTTTCGGCGTCTGGGGACTGCGCAAGGCCTATATCAAATGGTGGCCGGAGGTCAATACGCCTGAAGACACGGTGAAAAAATTATACGATCAGGTCAATGGCTTTTATCATACGGAAGACTACAGAATGGCGGAAACCGTCTTGCGCGAGATTGTGAAACGCTTTCCTGATGAGCTGGAAGCCCGCTTTTCGCTCGGGGGAATGCTGTGGAAAAAGCTGAACGATCCGCAACGCGCGTTCTGGGAATTGAATGCGTTGAGAATAAAGATCACAAAAGACAGAACCCGCTTTGATAAAATGGAACGATTGGAGAACAGTCTCTCCGAGCTGGAGCAGGTTTTGACGAGAAAAAGAGAAGCGCAGGATGCCTGAGTTTCTGCGCGTTTAACTGGAAGGGAACAAGGTGGAACGATGAAAGAAATTCTGAAAATTAAAAAACCGCCTGCGAGTCATTGGGTGGGTGATGGCTTTCCGGTGCGAAGCCTGTTTGCGTTTGACGATGCGGAATTCCCCATCAGTCCCTTTCTGCTTCTGGATTATGCAGGGCCGGCGGAATTCCCTCCCTCATCGACGGCGAAAGGCGTCCGCCTTCATCCGCATCGCGGTTTTGAAACGGTGACTCTGGTCTATCGCGGCGAAGTCGAGCATAAGGACACGGTGGGCAATCAAGGCAAGATCGGGCCGGGCGACGTGCAATGGATGACGGCAGGTTCCGGACTGCTTCATGAAGAAATGCATTCCGCCGAGTTCACCAAAAACGGCGGGACTTTGCAGATGATTCAGCTCTGGGTCAACCTTCCGGCGAAAGACAAGATGACGGCGCCGCAGTATCAGGAAATACTCAAGGCGCAGATTCCATCCCTGCCCCTTGAAAACGGAGCGGGAAGTTTGCGCGTCATTGCGGGGAGTTATCAGGACCAACCCGGTCCGGCGAAGACCTTCACTCCGGTGAATGTCTGGGAAGCGCGTTTGCAATCCGGCGCCTCTGCGGATATCGAATTTCCGCAAGGTTTCACCGCCATGCTCGTGGTTCTCGAAGGTTCGGTTCAGGTCAACGACGCCGAAACGCTGGAAGAGGCGGGAATGGCCGCTTTTGATTCAAAAGGCGAGCGCATTCGCCTTGCGGCGAAGGAAGAGTCTATGGTGTTGCTTCTCAGCGGTCAGGCGCTGAACGAACCGGTCGCGCATTACGGCCCCTTCGTCATGAACACCCGCGCGGAGTTGTTGAAGGCCATCGAAGATTACGAGAAGGGAAGAATGGGTCTGGCCTGAAACGCTTCGCCTCGGTAACAACTAGGGCTTGCTTTGCGTCTCTTCTGCTTCAATCGTTTCAGGAACGACAACCGCCGCCACCGGCGTCACACGCGAGGTCAGCGGTATGAAAGGATTCTGGTCTTCCAGCGGAACCGCCTTGCGCATGAACACGCGATACACCGCGAAGCCTGCGATCGCGCCATGAATCAACGCCAGATAAATAAAGAATCCGCCCGGCCCCAGCCACCTCATCGCCGCTGATACGGTCAGAGGACCGAGGCAGGCGCCCACCCCCACAACCAGAGTCAGACTGCCGCTGGCCATCACCATCTGATCGGGTTGCAGATAATCGTTGGTGTGCGACACGCAGAGCGAATAAAGCGACAGCGACAGCCCGCCAAACAAAAAGGTGAAAATGAAGAGCGCAGTGATGGATGTTTCGCCCACCGCCAGGCAGACCAGAGCGGAAACCGTCGCAAGAAAAGACACGCCCGTCAACACCGTGCGACGGTCGAGGTGATCCGAAAGGCGACCGATCGGCAATTGCAGAACCACGCCGCCAAAAATCAGGGTGGCCATGAAGGCCGCAACCTGATCCTGCGCGAACCCGGCCATTTGAGCGTACACCGCGCCCATGCCGAGGAAGGAACCGTGAGCGATGCCCACGCCAAAGGTGCCGACCAGTCCCAGAGGTGAAATTTCGTACAATTTTTTGATGCCAACCTTGGTGAATTCGGCGATGACCGGACCGGGCGTGGAGGTCAGCAAAATCGGCACCACGGCAAGAGAAACGAGGATAGAGATCAGTATGAACAGGCTGTAGCCGCCGGGATCGCTGAGATTGAGCAGAAATTGTCCCGCCGCCAGCCCGGATAACTGGACCACCATATAAATAGAAAACAGCCAGCCGCGCATTTTATTGGTGGAATAATAATTGAGCCAGCTCTCCGTCACCACCGCCAGCCCGGCAAAACAAAAGCCCGTGCCAATGCGGATGACAAACCATGCAGACGGGTTGGTGAAAACGGAATGCATGAGAACCATCGCCGAAGCGACGGACGCCAGCGCCGCGAAGGTGCGGATATGCCCCACTTTTTTAACGATGCGCGAGGTCGCGACGGAACCGAGGAGAAAGCCGAGGTAATAGGCCGACATGATCAAACCGGTTTCGACGGTCATGAAGCCCTCCAGACCCGCGCGAACCCCGAGCAGGGTTCCTTGCAGTCCGTTGCCGAGCATGATCAGAGCGATGCCGGCGAATAAAAACCAGAGGGCGTAAATTGATGAGAACATTGCGACCTGATGTAGAGGCGTGATTGATTCGAGGAGAAAATAAAAACGAACTCCAGCCTTAGGAATCTTCCACATTTGAGCTAATTAATCAAACATAATTCCAGAAAGCGGACCAGGGCCTGCGCGACCGGAAACCGGAAAGGGTATGCAGGATTATTTGATCGAAATGAAACGCTGGATGGTTTTGCTGATGATGGACATGCGCGATGAATCGGATCGCGCCATCGCCCACATGTCGGAATTCACGCCGCTCAATTCTCCCAGCTTGATGAGCTTTTTCTGCGACAAGGCTTCGTTGACGGTGTTCTGCGGCAATACCGCAACGCAGAGACCCTTCTCGGCGCCGAGTCGCAGTAGCGTCACGTCGTCGGCTTCGCCGATGATCTGCGGATTGATCTGGTGTTTGGTGAAATAACGATCGATTTCATCGCGGATCTGACTGTGGCGAGTCAACTGCATGATGGGCGCGCCGGAAAGTGAGTGCGGAAATTTTTTTTTCAGGTGGGCGAACTTGGGCGTGGCGACGACAATGATTTTCCTGGGTTTCAGTCGGTAACTGGTGATTTTCCTGAATTTTTTCTCCACGGCGCGATCGCTCAGTACGATTTCAAGCGCCCCCTGATCGAGTTGGTAAATCAATTCATCCAGCGGGTTTTCAATAACGACCACCGAAACCGATTTGTCCTTGAGTAGAGGCACGACAAACTCGTGAATGTGAGAAGAGGACAGAGAAGGCAGGACCCCGACCCGGATGCGCGTCCGGCGCTGAGGGACCTTCTGCTTGACCGTCAGGCTCATGTCCTCGGTCTGATTGAAAATATTTGTGCAACGCTCGAACACAATTTTCCCCGTATCGTTGAGAATCAGTTTTCGCGTTTTGCGTTCAAACAATTGCTTGCCGAAATATTCCTCCAGCAAACGCAACTGTTCGCTCAGCCCGGAGGGGGTGAGATTCAGCTTGGCGCCCGCCTTTTTGATGGAACCTTCGCGCGCAATGGTCCAGAAATAGTAGAGGTGACGAAAGTTTGGAAGCTCGTACATTTTCGAAAAATCGGGTCGCGTTTTTATGGGTTAGTAAAACCGATGTATATCTTATGTAAATTCAACTTAAATTGTTTCATAAAATGTGGATAATAGATACATCATATTGTTTCGCAAACGAGTTTTAGGGAAAGGTGCGTATTCAGCGTTTGATCGATTTTAGAAAACCTGTTGTGCAAGACGGAGCGGCTCTGTATCAGTTGGCCAAGCGATCCGGGAATCTGGATGTTAATTCCTGCTATCACTATGTTCTGCTCTGCGAAAAATTTTCAGAGACCTGCGTGGTCGCCGTCGATAAGGACGAACCCGTCGGTTTCATTACAGGCTTTCGAGATCCCAAGCGTCAGGACCATCTTTTCATCTGGCAAATCGCGGTATCGGAACACAAACGCAAGCAAGGCATTGCGCGTTCCATGTTGAACCACTTATTGCGGCGCGACTACGATCCTGAATTTCAATTCATTGAAACGACGATCTCCCCCTCAAATGCCGCTTCAGAGGCTTTGTTCAGAAGTCTCGCCAGCGATTTGCAATGCGAAATCACCGTCCAGAATTATTTTGACGAAAAATTATTTAATGAGAGCGGGCATGAGGAGGAACCGTTGTTCCGAATCGGACCGCTGAATCCGTAACTAAAAAAGGTAACTTTACCAATGAATATTTTTGAAGATATTGAGTCAGAAGTTCGATCCTATTGTCGTGCATTCCCTACAACGTTTGAAAAAGCGAAGGGGTGCTATATGTTCGATCAGGAAGGCAATCGATATCTCGATTTTTTTGCAGGAGCCGGAGCGTTGAACTACGGCCACAACCCGACAGCCATGAAGGCGCGTTTGCTGGAGTACCTGATGGAGGACAATGTAACGCATGGTCTGGATATGTCGACCGTAGCGAAGGGTGTTTTCCTGCAAAAATTCAAGGACACGATCCTGACGCCGAGAAATATGTCTTACAAGGTTCAGTTTCCTGGACCGACGGGAACCAACGCTGTCGAAAGCGCTCTCAAGCTGGCGAGGAAAGTGACGGGACGCGAAAAAATGTTGTTCTTCACGCAAGCGTTTCACGGCATGACGCTGGGTTCGCTGTCCATTTCCGGCAATCAGTTCAAGCGCGAAGGCGCGGGTCTGCCGCTCACAAACACCATCTGCATGCCTTACGACGGTTACTTCGGAGACGAGGTGGACACCATCGAGTACATGGATCGGATGCTGGAGAGTAGCGGTAGCGGCGTGGATTTGCCTGCGGCGGCGATTGTGGAAACCGTTCAGGCGGAAGGCGGCATCAACGTCGCCAGCGCAGAATGGCTGGAGAAACTCCAGGCCCTGTGCAAAAAATATAATATGTTGTTCATTGTCGACGACATTCAGGCGGGATGCGGACGCACCGGAACGTTTTTCAGCTTTGAGAAAATGAATATTCAGCCGGACATCATCTGCCTGTCCAAATCGATCAGCGGTTACGGTCTGCCGATGGCCCTGTGCCTCATCAAACCGGAGCATGATATCTGGGAGCCGGGCGAACACAATGGCACTTTTCGCGGCAACAACCTGGCCTTTGTCACGGCGACGGAAGCGCTGAAGTATTGGGAAAACGATGATTTTTCCAATGAAATACTGCGCAAGGGCGCCATCATTCAGGAATACCTGAATGATTTGAAAGACGCTTATCCCGATGAGATCCGGGAGATTCGCGGTCGCGGTTTTATTTACGGCATCGTCTTCAATGTGGAAGGCAACGGTCCCTTGTTGTCCAAGGCTTGCTTCGAGAATAATCTGCTGGCGGAAACTTCCGGCGCAGACAGCGACGTCTTCAAACTCTTGCCTCCGCTGGTCATCAGTGAGGAAGAATTGAGGAAGGGGCTCAATATCCTTGGCGAGTGCATCGGCATCACCCAGGGCAAGGCTCTGGCCTAGTTTCAAGACTTTATCATTCACTCATTGAGGAAAACATGATTGTTAGAAAACTTGAAGAGATCGAGGGTTCAGAAAACGCCGTGTCCGGCGAGACCTGGACCAGCCGTCGCATCCTGTTGAAAAAAGACGGTATGGGTTTTTCCTTTCACGATACCCGCATTCACCCCGGCACCGAAACGCATATGTGGTACAAGAATCACGTTGAATCGGTGTATTGCATCGAGGGGACGGGCGAAGTGGAAGATTTGACGGATGGCAAAAAACACGTCATTGAACCGGGCACCATCTACGCGCTCGATGGCAACGAGAAGCATATCCTGCGCACCGAAACCGGATTGCGCTTGATTTGCGTTTTCAATCCGCCGCTCACAGGTCAGGAAGTTCATGACTCCGAGGGCGCGTATCCTCTCGAAGACGTGTCCGAAGTCTCCCGCTGAGGGTTGGATTTTTGATGTCTTTGTCTGAAATGAGATAGGCTCATTCTTTCGGGCGCGATATTTCAGGATTATTGAAGCTACAGTTTTTTAAAAAACTCCCTCCCGCAGGTTTGCCTGTCGGGAGGGTTTTTTCTCTGCAATCTTTTAAACCGGGTTTTGTGTATGGCGCGTTTCGCCGCTTTGTTGATCTTCACTGCAATCATTCTTTCCGCTTGTCAGGATTCTTCTTCTACTAACAGCCCTGTTCTGTCGACTCTGGCCCAGGCCAAGGCGAGCGGAACGATCCGCGTCGGTTACGCCAACGAAGCGCCTTACGCTTACTACGATCCGGAGCTGGGCCAACTGACCGGCGAGGCGCCGAGCATTGCCCGTCGCGTGTTTCAGGACATGGGCATCAAAAATATTGAAGGCGTGTTGACGGAATTTGGATCGCTCATCCCCGGATTGCAGGCGAAGCGTTTCGATGTGATCGCCGCGGGCATGTACATCACGCCGGAGCGCTGTCTGGAAGCGGCGTTCTCCAACCCGACCTATCGCATCGGCGAAGGCTTCATCGTAAAAAAAGGCAACGCGAAAAACCTGCACAGTTATGAAGACGTCGCCAAAAACGATTCGGTCAAATTGGGCGTCGTCGCCGGAACCGTCGAGTTGAACTATGCAACGGCTTTGGGCGTCCCGAGGGATCGCATCAAAATATTTCCAGACGATCTGGGCGCGCTCGCCGGATTGCAGGCGGGACGCGTGGACGCTTATGCGGCGACGCATTTGACCATCCAGACCCTGCTTGAAAAAGCCAACGACGCAGACATTGAACGCGCCGAACCCTTTCAGGATCCGGTCATCAACGGCGAGCCCGTTTATGGATACGGCGCCTTCGCGCTCAGGAAAGAAGACGGCGAGCTGATCGCGGCGGTGAACGAAGGTCTGGCAAAATTTCTAGGTTCTCCCGATCACCTCAAACTGGTGCAACCCTTCGGCTTTTCAAAATCCACATTGCCTGGAAGCGTAACGGCGGACGCCCTCTGCGCAAGCGGGGCCGCATCGGACAATGGATAGGGCGAGACCTTGACGGAGATTCTGCAATGGGCGCCCGCTTTGTGGAGCGGTCTGAAGCTCACCCTGTTACTCACCGCCGGCGCGGCGCTGGTCGCAGGGCCTGCCGCCTTGCTCGCCGGTCTGGCGCGTCTTTCAAGCAATCCCCTCATTTCTTTTCCCGCTTCCTGTTATATCGAAATTTTTCGCGGCACCTCGGCGCTGGTGCAATTGTTCTGGTTCTACTACGTTCTTCCGCATTTTGGCTTGAAGCTGGACGCCTTGACGGTTGGAATTCTGGTGCTGGGCCTGCATATCGGGGCCTACGGCGCAGAGATTGTGCGCGGCGCGGTGCAGTCGGTTCACAAAACGCAGTACGAAGCCGCCAAGGCGCTGAACTTTACAAGAGCCCAGACCTTGAGGCGCATCATTCTTCCGCAGGCCTTTGTCGCCATCCTGCCGCCCGCCGGTAATTTACTGATCGAATTGTTGAAGAGCACCGCGCTGGTGTCGATGATCACGCTCGCCGAACTGACCTTCAAGGGTCAGATGTTGCGCGCCGCGACGCATCAGTCGCTGGAAATTTTTGGACTGGTCCTGCTCTTGTACTTCATGGTTTCCCTGTGCATCACCTACGGGGTGCGCTGTCTGGAACAGAAATTTTCTTATGTCAGGGACTGACCATGAACGATAGAATATTCGACTGGAGCTACGCATGGAGTCTTCTGCCTGAGTTGGGCGGCGCGCTTTGGATCACCGTACTGGCGACGGTTTTGGGGATGATCGCGGCGCTGGCTCTGGGGCTGGTCTGGGCGGTCCTGAGGAAATCCAAAAATCGCGCGGTGTACTGGTCGACGACGACGGTAGTGGAATTCATTCGAAGCACGCCCCTGCTGGTGCAGATTTATTTTCTGTTTTATGTCCTGCCCGAAACAGGATTCCGACTGAACGCGTTTCAAACCGGCGTTCTGGCTCTGGGCCTGCACTACAGCGCCTACCTTGCGGAGGTCTATCGGGCCGGCATCGACAGCGTACAGGAAGGGCAATGGGAAGCGGCGAAGGCCTTGAATATGAGCAAAGCCCATACCTTCAGGTCTATAATCTTACCGCAAGCCCTGCCGCCGATCATTCCGGCGGTCGGCAATTATGTGATCGCGATGCTCAAGGACACGCCCATGCTGTCGGCGATCACGGTGCTGGAATTATTGCAGACGGCCAAATTGATCGGTTCGGAGACCTTTCGTTACATCGAACCGCTGACTCTGGTGGGTTTGCTATTTTTAATGCTCAGTTTGTTGGCCTCGAGAATGACCCGATATTTGGAGAGACGTTATGCCCAGTGATAACACGCCGCCAGCCATTCAATTGCAGAAAGTGTGCAAGAGTTTCGGCGACACGACGGTGCTGAAAGACATGGACCTGGAAGTCCAACCCTCGCGCAAGATCGCCCTGATCGGGCCGAGCGGATCGGGCAAATCCACCATACTCAGGATATTGATGACGCTGGAGTCCATCGACTCGGGGCGGGTTCTCATCGACGGCGACCTCCTGCTGGATCGGAGTGGGGGCAAGGACAACGCCTCGCTCACGGAAGAGAGCGTTTCAAAAATTCGCTCCAAGGTGGGGATGGTGTTTCAAAGTTTCAATCTCTTTCCCCATATGACGGTCCTGCGCAATATCACCGAAGCGCCGATCCATGTGTTGAAACTTTCGAAAGAGGAAGCCGAAGAGCGGGCCATGAAATTACTGGGTCTGGTGGGCCTTCAAAACAAGGTCGATTCCTACCCGGCTCAGTTGTCCGGCGGACAAAAACAGCGCGTTGCGATCGCTCGCGCTTTGGGAATGCAACCGAAGATCATGCTGTTCGATGAAGTCACCTCGGCGCTCGACCCGGAGCTGTCCGCAGAAGTTCTGGCGGTTTTGAAAAATCTGGCGCACACCACAGACATGACCATGTTGCTGGTCACCCATCAAATGCATTTCGCCCAGGAATTTGCCGACCGTGTGATTTTCATGGAACACGGAGCCATTGTGGAAGAAGGCCCGCCCGCGCAATTATTCAATCAGCCCGAACACGAGCGCACGCGCAACTTCCTCAAGACGGTGCTTGAAGCGACCTGAGACAGGTCGACTACCCTCATCGAAAAGCACAGATTCTTTCCAGACGCGGCCTATTTTCTGATATCGCAAAGCAAGCTTTGCTATAATACTTCTTCCTAATAAAGACTCTTTTCTGGAATTGTGGATGATTTCAAGTAAACGAATAGACCGAACAAAGCCTCGGCAGGTGAGCCGGGGCGTTCTGTTTTTGAGATGCCTTGCGTTCGGGCTGTGCGCCGGTTGCGCAACCGTCGGGCCGGACTATGTCCCTCCCGAAACCAAAACGCCGGAAGAATTCAACACGAAAGTCGAACAGAAAACTTTTGAGGCCGATGAAGCCGGGACCGAAAGGGCGGAATCGGAAAAGACGGCGGATGAATTGCAGGTTCCCGTCAAACGGGTGACTGCGGAAATGCTGTCCGACTGGTGGAAGACCTTGGAAGACCCTCTGTTGAGCCGCTTTGTGGACCTGGCGGTGAAAGGCAATCTGGATCTCAAGCTGGCTCTTTCCCGCGTCAGGGAAGAACGGGCGCGGCGCGGCATCGCGCAGGCGGACCGTTTTCCGACCATCGACGCGCGTGGCGCGACCAGCCGCCAGCAGACCAGCGAGGAATCGTCAACCGGAGCGGCGACCACGCTGTATTCGGCGGGATTCGACGCCAGTTGGGAAGTGGATTTGTTTGGCGGGATTCAGCGTTCGATCGAATCCGCCGAGGCGACGGTGCAGGCGCGCGAGGAGCAGTTGAACGACACGCTGGTGACGCTGGTTTCCGAAGTCGCGCTCAACTATATCGAGATTCGTTCTTTTCAGGCGCGTCTGGAAGCGGCGGAAAGCAATCGCAAATCACAGGAAGAAACCTTGCAGATCGTGCAGGATCGTCTGGATTCGGGGCTGACGACGACGCTGACTCTGGAGCAGGCGAAATACAACCTGGAAAGCACGCGCTCGGAAATCCCGACTTTGAAAACGGGCATTGAACAGGCCAAGAATGGTCTGACGGTTCTGCTGGGCGAATTCCCCGGAACGTTCAAGAAGGAGTTGGAAGAATTTAAAAAAGTTCCCGTGACTCCCATCGACGTGGTCGTCGGCGTGCCCGCCGATCTATTGCGACGCCGACCCGACGTCCGTAGCGCCGAGCGTTTGCTGGCCGCGCAAACGGCGCGCATTGGCGTCGCCACGGCGGACCTGTATCCGAAGCTCACCTTGTTCGGTTCGGTGGGACTGGAGTCGCTGAGCGCTTCCAGTTTTTTCACGGGGCCTGCGGCGGCCTTTCAGATCGGCCCCAAGGTTACCTGGAATATATTCGACTCGGGGCGTATACGACAGAATATTGCGGTGCAGGACGAGCTTCAGGAACAGGCCTTGATTCAGTACGAGAGCGCGGTGCTCACCGCCGTCAAGGATGTGGAGAACGCGCTGGTCGATTATGCGGAAGAGCAGGTGCGTCGGCAATCGCTTCTCAAGTCCATTGAGTCGGCGCGACGGGCGGCGGACTTGTCGCGCGAACTGTACACGGCGGGCCTGGCAAATTTTCTCGGCGTCCTTGAAGCCGAACGATCTTTATTTACTTTTCAGGATCAACTGGCGATCAGCGAAGGTCGCGTGGTTTCAAATTTAATACGGCTCTTCAAGGCCCTGGGCGGCGGATGGAAACCCTTGATGGCGGATGCGCAACAACAACCCTCGCCTAATTCCTAAGCGGAAATACAGCATACGATGAGGAAGCGAACAGTGAACGATCACAGACAGTTTTTTTTCGGCGCGCTCTGCATTGCGGCGTCCCTTGTTTTGTCCGGGTGCGAGGACAAGCCCAGCGTCGCCGCTCCTCCTGCGGCGGAGAAGCCTTTGCCTGCAGTCACCGTAACGCCGGTGATTCATGAAAAAGTGACGCGCACTCATGAACTGGTCGGGCGCACGGCGGCGATTAAAACGGTCAATCTCGTGTCCCGTGTGCCGGGCTATCTGGAGCAAAGGAATTTCAAGGAAGGCGAGGATATCAAAAAGGGAACGCGACTGTTTGTGATAGAACAGGCTCCTTATAAGATCGCATTGAAGGCGGCTCAGGCCAAGGTTGCAGAAGCCCGCGCCGGTTATGAAAATGCCGAAGCGTATTTGAAACGTCTTCAATCCGTGCGCAAAGGCGGCGTCTCGCAATCGGATCTGGACAAGGCGGAAAGCGATTTCCTCAAGGCCGAGGCAGGATTGATGGAGGCCACCGCCAACGAGGATCAGGCCAAGCTGGATCTCAGCTACACGGAAATTTACGCGCCGATAGACGGACGCATCGGTCGGGTGTCGATCAACGAAGGCAATCTGGTGACGCCGGATACCGGGACTTTGGCGACGATGGTGCAGATGGACCCGATGTATGTGCTCTTCACCGTCAGCGCGGGGGCGGTGCTGACCGAATTTCAGAATCAGATCAAAAAGGGCAAGGCGACGACCTTCACGCCTAAATTGCAGTTGCCGAACGGAACCATGTATTCCTTTGATGGAACCGAAGACTTTGTCAGCCATCTTGTCGACGAGAAGACCGGCACCATCACCATCCGCGCGGTGTTTCCCAATCCGGGAATGAACGTGCTACCCGGCAAGGCGGATATACCGCACACCCTGCGCCTGCTGTTGCCGGGACAGTTCGTGAAAGTATTCGTGAAACGCGATGAAGTCCGCACTGAAAAGGTGATCCCGCAGATGGCGATCCAACAGGATCAGGGCGGAAAATTTGTGCTGGTGGTGGACGGAGAGAATCGCGTCCACAAGCGAGCCATCAAGGTGGGCGAGAAACACGGCGTCAAATGGATCGTCAAGGAAGGTCTGGAAATTGGAGAAAGGGTGATCACGCAGGGCCTGCAGAAAGTGCGGCCGGGCGTGGCTGTGCAAACCTCCTCCCATGAACAATCGTGAGCGCATTGTCAGGGCGCATCAATCTAACAGCCCGTTTTCTGGATTCGGGCCTGCATCGACCAGGTAACCGCTAATATGTTCAGCAATTTTTTTATCGAGCGCCCGCGTTTCGCTTTCGTTATATCCATCGTCATTGTCATCGCCGGGCTGGCGTCCCTGCCGCAACTGCCAGTCTCTCTCTATCCTCAGATTGCTCCGCCGGTGGTGCAGGTGCGCGCGTCTTATCCTGGAGCGAGCGCCGCTGTGCTTGAGAGCGCCGTGGCGATTCCGATTGAAGCTCAGGTGAACGGCGTTGAAGACATGATTTATATGTCGTCCAAAAGCACGGACAGCGGGACCTACACGCTGGACATCACCTTTGAAATTGGGACCGACGCGGACATGGCGGCGGTGAACGTGCAAAATCGCGTGTCGCTGGCGACGCCGACCCTGCCGGAAGAAGTGAACCGTTCCGGCGTGTCCGTACAGAAGCAGGCGCCTGAGTTTTTGCAGATCATTTGTTTCTCCTCGCCCAACCTGACCTACGACCAATTATTTCTGAGCAACTACATTTCCATCAACATCAAGGACGTCTTGTCGCGCGTGCCGGGAGTCAGCAAGGTTTCCATCTTTGGCGCTCTGGATTATTCCATTCGCATCTGGCTGGACCCGGACCAGATGGTGAACCTGGGCATCACCACGAACGATGTGGTGGAGTCGATACGAGACCAGAATTTGCAGGCCGCCGCAGGGCAGGTGGGACAGGCGCCTTCGTCTCCCGATCAGCAGTTCCAGTACACGATTCAGGCGAAGGGCAGGCTTTCGGACGTATCTGAGTTTGAAAACATCATCATTCTGGCCAAGGCCGACGGTTCGGTCGTCCGCATGCGCGACATCGCGCGCATCGAACTCAGCGCGCAGACCTTCGAAACTTTTTCCCGCCTGAATCAGGCGCCCACCGTCAACTTCGCGATTTATCAATTGCCGGACGCGAATGCGCTGGAAGTCGCCAAGGGCATTAAAGAGACGATGACGGAGCTTTCAAAAAGTTTCCCTGATGATATGAAATACATCATCGGTTACGACGCGACGAAATTCATCGACAGTTCGCTCTCGGAGCTGGTGGAAACGCTGTTCATCGCATTGCTTCTTGTGGTTTTGGTGGTTTACATTTTTATTCAGGACTGGCGCGCAACGCTCATCCCGGCGCTGGCGATTCCGGTGTCGCTGATCGGGACCTTCGCCCTGTTGCAGGCGATGGGTTATTCCATCAATTCCCTGTCCCTGTTCGCGCTGGTGCTGGCGATCGGTATTGTTGTGGACGACGCCATCGTCGTGGTTGAAAACGTGCAACGTCATCTGGCGGAAGGACTGGCGCCGAAAGAGGCGACGCGCCAAGCCATGAGTGAGGTGTTCGGTCCGATCATCGCGACGACGCTGGTTTTGCTGGCGGTGTTTGTGCCCATCGCTTTCATGCCGGGTATTTCCGGCGAACTGTATCGGCAATTTTCCGTGACCATCGCCTTCGCCGTGTCTTTGTCCTCGCTCAACGCCCTGACCCTGAGTCCTGCTCTGTGCGCGACCTTGCTACGAAAGCAGGAGTCGCGTCCCTGGTTCGCCTTGCGCTGGTTCGAGGCGATATTCAACCGCATTTCCGGAAGCTATTTGTTTTTTGTGAAAATGATCGTGAGGCGTTTCGTGTTCACGGTGTTGTTATTCGCCATGATCTCCGGCGGCGCTTACTGGGTCTTCAATAATTCGCCGAAGGCCTTCATCCCACAGGAAGATCAGGGCGTTATCTTCGTCGATCTGCAACTGCCCGACGGCGCGTCTATCAATCGCACCGACGTGGTGATTAAGGAATTGGAAGAATTGCTGAAGGAATTGCCGGGCGTAGAGAACATGGTGTCATTGATCGGCACCGGTTTGATCAGCGGCGTCAAACCGAACGCCGGAACTGTGATCAGCATTCTCAAACCCTGGTCGGAGCGAACCGAGCCGGGACTTTCCAGCGACGCCTTGTTAGGGCGGGTGTGGGGATTGACCAGCCAGATTCCTGGAGCGCGGGCGATCGCGTTCACGCCTCCTCCGATTCGCAGTCTAGGAAACGCCAGCGGATTTGAAATGCAACTTCAGGACAAGCGCGGCGGCGATCCGCAGGATTTGTCGGCGGCGATGCGCGGTTTTGTTTTCGAGGCCAATCAGACTCCGGGCCTCACGAATGTGTTCAGCGCCTTCACGGCGGAAGTGCCGCAGATATCGCTCGAAATCGATCGTTTGCAGGCCAAGGCCATGGGCATTCCGGTGTCGGAGATTTTCGACAGTCTGCAAGCGCAACTGGGTTCTCTCTATGTGAACGACTTCAACAAATTTGGCCGCGTCTACCGGGTCATGATTCAGGCGGAATCCGAATACCGCGACGAACCGGGCGATATCGGGCGGATTTACGTGCGAAGCGCGGACGGCGTGATGGTGCCACTAAGTACGTTGACAGAAACGTCTTCCATGCTCGGGCCGGAATCCTTGACGCGATACAATATGTTCCGTTCTGCAAAAATCAACGGGAGCGCGGCGCCGGGTTTCAGTAGCGGTCAGGCGATCCAGACGGTTGAGAAGCTGGCGGAGACAGCTTTGCCGGAGGGCATGGGCTTTGAGTGGTCGGGCATGTCTTATCAGGAAATCAAGGCGGGATCGCAGGGTCCCATCGTTTTTGGGCTGGCTTTGATTTTTGTTTACCTGTTCCTCGTCGCTCAGTATGAAAGCTGGTCGATTCCCTGGGGCGTGATCCTTTCCGTCCCGGTCGCCTTGACGGGAGCTTTGCTGGCGATGAAATACAGCGGCAAGCCTCTGGATATCTACGCCCAGATCGGTCTGGTCATGCTTGTGGGCATGGCGTCCAAAAACGCGATTCTGATCGTGGAGTTTGCCAAAGCGCAGAGGGAAGAGGGAATGTCCATTTTTGATTCTTCAGTGCAGGCGGCGAAGCTTCGTTTCCGCGCGGTGATGATGACGGCGATTTCATTCATTCTCGGCGTTTTGCCGCTGGTGATCGCCACCGGCGCGGGCGCCAACAGTCGTCAGTCGCTGGGCATGGTGGTTTTTGGAGGCATGTTCGCCTCCGCTGTGATCGGGACCTTGCTGGTTCCGTCGTTTTATTATCTGGTTCAGGCGCTCACCGAAAAATTCCAAAAGAAGAAAGCTCAACCTGCCGAAGCGGAAGCTTGAGTGGTTTTCAATGATAAGCTAAGGAATTTGAAGTCTGTCTTGACGCGTTAAATTTGGCTGATCCCTCTTAGAAAACTTTTCAAAGTTATTACAGAACGCAAAGAGTTTTCATATTTGACTGATGCCTCTTAGAAAACTTTTCAAAGTTATTACAGGACGCGAAGAGTTTTCATATTTGACTGATCCCTCTTAGAAAACTTTTCAAAGTTATTACAGAACGCGAAGAGTTTTCATATTTGACTGATGCCTCTTAGAAAACTTTTGACCCCGTTTTTCAGATTCGGTAAGGAGTAGCCGCCCTCCTGAACCAGAAGGATGGGCAGATGCAATCCCCCCAGCAATTCCCCGATGCGACGCATCCCGGACGGAGTGATCATAAACGTTCCGGTCGGGTCTCCCTTCATGATGTCGTAGCCTACGGACACCACGAGAAATTCCGGTTTGAAGCGCCGAATCGCCGAACAGGCTTCCGCCAGCGTTTTGAGATAACGCGCGTCGTCGGCGCCCGGATTTAATGGGAAATTTCTGTTAAAACCCAAACCTTCTCCCTCTCCTTTTTCATCTGAATAACCGGAAAAATATGGATAGGCCTGAATCGGGTGACCGTGGATGGAAACAAAGAAAACGTCTTTGCGATGGTAAAAAATATTCTGCGTGCCGTTGCCGTGATGGTAGTCGATGTCGATGACCGCGACGCGATTGTCTTTTGATAAAAAATTCGCGGCGATGGCGGCGCTGTTCAGGTAGCAGAAGCCGCCAAAGACCTTATGCTCGGCATGGTGACCGGGCGGGCGGCACAGGACATAGACCCTCTGCGCTCCCTTGAGGATCAGCTCGGCCCCAGAAAGCGCGCCGTGCGCGGCGTTGCGCGCGGCGAGATAGGAGTTGGAGGTCAGCGGAGTGAAGGTGTCGATGCAATAATAACCGCCCTGCATGTCCCATCGCTTGGGCAAACGCTCCGGCTTGCGGATCGGGAACACCGTAGGGTAAAGCAATTCACGCGGGGCCAGGCGATGCGCGGCCTTGGACAGAAAATTGAGCAGGCCGGCATCGTGAACCGCTTTGATATGCGAGGCGGGAAATTTTTTGACCTTGTGAAACGCCAGTTCCAGACCTTCCATGCCTTTCAGGAGCGCGTGGATGCGGGCCGGGCGCTCGACATAGCCTTTTTCCTTGAGATGGTGGATCTGATGCGCGTCGCCGACGTTGACCACGTCGATTTTAAAGAAAGAGTGTTTGGACGGAATCGTGGCTTTCTCGCCGTAGCGCGGGGCGCGTAGCAGGATCGGGTCGTCTTTGATGGAGCGGATGATCTGCTTGAATTTGGGATCGTCTTTCGTCAGGCCGCCTTTGAATTCTAAAAAACGGGCGACGGCTTTTTTGAGATCGGCGCGACGCAGGGGCCGGGCGTTTCCCAGATCGTCGTAGACCAGGAAGGTGGCGTGTCCCTGATTGGCGGCGCTGGAGATGCAGTCGTATTGCGTGTTGATGATGGGCCGAGCGTTGTGGCGTTCGTAAAACGCCATGCGGCGTTTGTTCACTTCCAGTCGGAAGGGTTCGCGGAGTTTTTCCTTTTCGTCGGGCGGTACGTCGAGGAACAGCCCGCGGCTTTTGCAGGCGATGTAATGATCGCGCGTGACGTCGTACAGCGCGGCGCCGATTCCCCGGTCCTTGCGGGCGGGGTCGCTCACCAGATAATCGAGATAGGCGTATGCGAGGTCGGGAAAATAAAACGAGAAGGAGAAGCCGAGCAGTCTCGACTTTGGCCCTTCCGCCAGAAGCAGGACGACTTCGAAATCCTGTTCGCGGTTTTTTTTGAAAAAATCATTGATCTGCGTCGCATATTCTGGAGAATATGGAAATGATTCCTGATACAATTTTAAAACGGCGCCGAGCCTTTCCTTATCCCGCCGCGTCGAGACTTGATACAATCTGCGAAACTGAATCATCAGGATTTCCGAAGAGAAATTGTTAGTCAACAGTACCCAGTATAATCTTTTTTAATCCGGGCCATCTAAAATTAGACGGTTCTTTTTAATCTCCCTTTAGCTCAGGTGCAACCACTCCGATGGAGTATAAAAATCCGAACGAAGCAAGCAAAACCCCTGCGTCTCCGAAGTCCCCTGCCAAAAAAGGCAAGCTCAATCCAGTCCGAACCCTCGGTCCGGTTTCCGATCTGGAACGTCACCTACCGCCGGAATGGTGGCGGGATATCTTCAATTCCCTGTACTTGAAAACCGACGGGGACGTGGTCGAAAACGATTTGAACACGGTTCGCGATATCGACTGGGTGGTCAAGTCTGCGAACCTGCAACCCTCGGATCATATTCTGGATTTGTGTTGCGGTCAGGGTCGGCACACCCTGGAGCTGGCGTCGCGCGGTTTTCAGAACGTGGCGGGATTGGATCGTTCGCGTTACCTGATTCGACTGGCGCGCAAGCGCGCCAAAAAGCGCAATTTGAAGGTGCAGTTCTCCGAGGGCGACGCGCGCAAGTTCAGAAGTCTGGAAAACTCCAGAGACTGCGTCATCGTGATGGGCAATTCCTTCGGGTATTTTGAGAGAGAAGAAGACGACATCCAGATTCTCGAATCCATCAAGCGGATTTTAAAATCGGAAGGCAAGCTGGTGCTCGATATCGTGGACGGCGTGTGGATGGCGCAGAATTTTGAACCGCGATCCTGGGAGTGGATCGACCAGACGCATTTTGTGAATCGCGAACGTTCGTTGACGCAGGATCGCAAACGCATCATTTCGCGCGAGGTCATCACCAATTCGGAAATCGGCGTGCTGGCGGATCAGTTCTATGCGGAGCGTTTGTACACGCTCGACGAGATCACGGCTCTGCTTAAGAAACTGGATTTCACGCAGGTTCAGTCGCACGGCAATCTGGTTTCGGAATCGACGCGCGGTCAGGATCTGGGGATGATGGCGAACCGTCTGTTCATCACGGCGCGCGGGCCGGTCAAAGCGGCGCCCCTGCCTGCGGAAAAGAAAGAAACGTCTCGTATTACGGTGTTGATGGGCGATCCGCGATTGCCGGACTCGGTCAAAAAGGACGGCAAGTTCAACGCGGAGGATATGGAGACGATCAATATTCTGAAGAGCAATCTGGCGAAGCTCTCTCAGTATGAGTTCACGTATCTGGACGATCACAAGAATTTGTTCCAGCAGTTGAACTCGCGTTCTCCGGGGCTGGTTTTGAATTTATGCGACGAGGGTTTCAATAACGATCCGACCAAGGAGTTGCATGTTCCCGCGTTTCTGGAGTTGATGGACGTTCCCTATACGGGCGCGGGACCGGGCTGTCTCTGGCTTTGTTATAACAAGGCCAATGTGCGCGCGCTGGCGGCGAGTCTGGACGTGAGCGTGCCGATGGAAACCTATTTCGATCCCAACGATCAGGCGGCGAACCTGCCTTCGTATTTTCCGGCGCTCATCAAACCGAGTTGCGGCGACAGTTCGATCGGCATCACTTCCAAATCGGTGGTGCATAACGCGGAGGAATTGATCAGCTATCTGGATTATCTGCGCGAAATTTTGCCGGGCGTTCCGATTCTTATTCAGGAATATTTGCAGGGAGCGGAATACAGCGTCAGCCTGATTGGCAACGCCGACAAGTTCGAAGTTCTGCCCATTCTGGAAGTCGATTACAGCGAACTGCCTTCGGACTTGCCGCCGATATTGTCTTATGATTCGAAATGGGTTCCCGAATCGCCCTACTGGAATCGCATTCAGTATAAAGAAGCGAAGCTGGATGAAGAAAATTACCGCAAGCTGATGAGTTTTTCGAGCCGCTTGTTTGAGCGGTTGGAATGCCAGGACTACGCGCGTTTTGATTACCGCGCCGACAGCGAGGGCAATATCAAATTGCTGGAGGTCAACCCCAATCCCGGCTGGTGCTGGGATGGCAAGCTGAACCTGATGGCCGGTTTTGCGGGGATGGAATACTGGCAATTGCTTGAGATGATTCTTCAGGCCGCGAAGGATCGCATTCGAGGTCGATCCTGATGATTTTCTACCGCCTCCTGCGCTAAGACCATGCGCACAGCCTATCAACGGCTTGAAGAACGATTCAAGCGCGTTCAGGTACTTCGCAGTATCACTCATTTGTTGCGCTGGGACGCCGAGGTGCTGATGCCGCTCGGCAGTTCCGGCATTCGCGCCGAGCAGTTGGCTTTGCTCGACACGGAATGCACGGCGATCCTCCTTTCGAAACGAACCTCCGTTCTGCTGGACAGGGCGGAGACGTCGATTGACTCCCTGCCAGACTGGCAGAAGGCGAACGTGCGCGAGATTCGCCGCCACTGGAATTATGCGCGCGCGATTCCCAAACGCGTGACCAACTCCCTGCATCGCGCCACGACCAAAGCGGAAGTGGTCTGGCGACAGGCCAGTGAGGAAAATAATTTCAAACTGCTTGCGCCGCAACTTGAAAAAGTCGTCGACGCTGTTCGCGAGAAGGCGCGTCTGCTGGGCGCGTCGCTTGAATGCTCGCCTTACGACGCCTTGCTGGAAGAGCACGACCCCGGTAGAACGTCGGCTGAGATCGACGCGGTTTTTCAGCGCCTGGGAAAACGACTCCCGGGCTTGATCGAGAACGCGATTGAAAAGCAGTCGGCGCATCCTCCCAAACCGATCACAGAAAAAATCTCGAAGGCCCGACAAAAAGAGCTGGGCAAACAGATCATGAAGATCATGGGCTTTCCCTTTGACAAGGGGAGGCTTGACGAAAGCCTGCACCCCTTCACCGAAGGCACTTCGAAAGATTTGCGCATCACCTCCTTATTTGCCGAGCACGACGTGCTGTCGGGTTTAATGGGAGTCCTGCATGAAACGGGTCACGCGATGTATGATTTTGGTCTGCCGTCGGAATGGTTTTTTCAGCCAGTGGGCCGCGATCAGGGCATGACCGTGCATGAAAGCCAGGCGCTGTTTCTTGAAATGATGATCGGGCGCACGCGCGAGTTCATGCGCTTTGCCGCGCCAAAGATCGGCAAGACCTTCGGCGTTTCCGGGCCGGCCTGGGACAGCGAAAATCTGTACCGACTGACAACCCGCGTCAACAAAAGTTTGATCCGCATGGACGCCGACGAGGCGACCTACACGATCCACGTCATCGTCCGGCATGAACTGGAGAAGGATTTGTTCGCCGGTTCGCTTCGCGTGAAGGATTTGCCGGAAGCCTGGAACGCAAAATTCAAACAGTATATGGGCATCGCGCCGGATACCGACACGCGCGGTTGCCTGCAGGACTCGCACTGGCCGCAGGCCTATTTTGGTTATTTCCCGACCTATGCGCTGGGCGCGATCTTCGCGGCGCAATTGTTCGAAACTTTGAAACGGGAACTCCCAAGCATCATGCAAGACATACAGGAAGGCCGCTTCGCGCCGCTCTTCGCCTGGCTGAACGAAAAAGTCTATCAGCATGGAGCGCGCTTATCGACCGGCGAACTGCTTCGGCAGGCGACGGGGAGTCCATTGAACCCGGACTGTTATCTGGAGTATCTGCAAGGGAAGTATGTTGATGAGTGACCGGGCTGTATGGTAGAGACCCTGAAAATTGAAAAAATTACACGTTTGTCGCGATGACACATATTTTCATTTTTCTGATGGATCATAAAAATTATTTATCATAGAAAAGGCAGATTATTGATAACTTGTAGCGGAGCGGCTCAATTGGATAGAGTTTCCCATCTTACGACATACTTTGGAGGCGCCAGGGTATGAGGGGGAAGGTTGCGGGTTCGAGTCCCGCCACCGCTTTTTTTAACTAAATTAATATAATCAATTTTTAATTTATATACATGTGACTGAAATCAACATATTTTTTTAATAATCCAAGCCTATTTGCAAAGTCCGTATTGGAACCTCTGATGGTATAATTGAGTATCATATAGGAGACGAGAGCATGGACTCCCTACAGCAAAAAATTGAAATTATTCAATCCCGCCCATCGCGCCTTACGCCGGAACAGATTGATTCGCGTCGCAGGCAAATCAGCGATTTTTTGATCATCAGCGAATACGAAGGTATTCTCCCCTCCGCATTGTCTCTGCAACTACAAGATTTATTTGCCGCTGAAAAGCTGACTGCAAGCGAGTATCTGGAGCTTTGCAGGCAATACAGCCACGAACTCAGGGTATGACTGACCCAAAAGATTCCTACTGGAACGACGGGTCCGATATCTACCAATACCCCAATTCAACAATTCTCAAAAATATCCCAGGCGTGACTGACGCCGCAGAACTGGAAGCGTTAGAGCTTAATGCAACTGTTGTGCGCTTGCCTGAAGCTATGAGCGCGATGCAGGATAAGCCGATCACCCTGAAGCTATGGCAGGAAATTCATCATATCCTGTTTCAGGATATTTATGAGTGGTCAGGAGTATTCCGTACAGTACAAATGTCAAAGGGAAATACATTGTTCGCTCATCCTGAAAACATAGAATCTGAGGGCAAGAGGGTTTTCGATGAATTGAGTCGGGAAAATTTTCTTCAGGGTTTGGCGTTGAATGATCTTTGCCGCAGGCTGGCCTATTATTTTAGCGAATGCAACGCCTTGCATCCGTTTCGCGAGGGCAATGGAAGAACTCAGAAGTTGCTTTTCGGCGAGATTCTAAAACGGCTTGGATACCGGATCGACTGGAAAAAACTTTCTGTTGAGGAACATTTGAAAGCCATGGTGGAAGCTCATAATCAACGCCCGGAACAACTCATTGGCGGTTTCTTGAGAATTCTTTCAAAAGAAATTTGATTGTAGACAGACTCAATCTGCTAATGTCTGGGGTCGATCATACTTTGATTTTTTATTGATTTTCCGAGTGTTTTAGGTCATTCCCCTCATTTATAACTCTCCAAATAAATCAGTTGTTTAGGTCGGATTCGATTGACTTCGTCCAGTAAGGAGCGCACCCTGTTGACTCCACTTGGATGAATCCCGCGCCTGCGGAGTTTCATCTAAACAGGACTTCCCGTGAACGGGATTGCTGAACATTCTTGTTCCGGGAACGGTTGTTTGCAACTTATCTCCGTCTTGAGCGGAGCGCCGTTATCTTAAACGAGAGGTTCATTATGCCTACCAAACACGTGCCTCACCGATTTTTAAAATCCATGGACAATTCAGGCGAGCAGGTTGGCGGTTACATGTCCGCTCCTGTTCTGAGTATGGATTCACAAACATTAGTTGTAGAAGCCGCTCAGTTTATGGAAAGCCACAATATTGGCTCTCTTCTTATTAGTGAAGGAGAGTCTTTTGTCGGCATTATGACGGAGCGCGACCTGACTCGGAAGGTGTTGGGGCAAGGGCTTGATCCCGCATCGACAAAAGTTGTTTCGATCATGTCAACGCCGCTTCATACGCTGGCGGCGGATCGTCCGGTTGAGGAAGCGAACAAGTTCATGGCAAAGCACGGTATACGTCATCTTGCCGTCACAGAGGAGGGAAAGATCATCGGTATGTTGTCAGTTAAGGATTTGGTTTCTTATTATGCGAACCCGCGTTTGAGAACTTAGCAACGCGACAGGTTTTCGTATAACGTAATACAACTTGACTACAAAGGAGAAAGCCAATGGATGATATCGGAGAATACATGAGTTCCCCCGTGTTGTTTGTAGATTTCCAGTCGTCAGTGCAAGAAGCGGCGTTGTTCATGCAAACGCATGAGGTGGGTTCGGTTCTTATTCAGGAGCTTGGGGAGTATGTGGGGCTGGTCACGGAAACTGATTTGTCTCGCAAGGTTCTGAGCAAGGGCCTCAATCCGGATACAACGATGGTCTCTGACGTGATGAGCCAGCCCATCATTTCCATCGACAAATATCTTCCCGTGGAAATGGCGAATGAAATGATGATCAAAAAAAAGATTCGTCATCTGGTCGTGACGGAGGAGAACAAGGTGGTCGGCATGTTGTCCGTGAAAGACCTTGTCATTTTTTACGCGAAGGATTTTCGCATGCAGGAGTGATTCGATCCATCGTTGTCTCAATATAGTTTTGGCAGGAAGTTCGGCCCACGGTTTTTGCCGTGGGTCTTTTTTTGTGAATGGCCGGGAGCGTATTCAAAAGATGGAGGATTGGGTTTTGCTGGTGAGGGATTCGAGAACTCTCATGCCTTTGTAAGAGTTTCCCTTTTTGTTGAGCTTGGGGCTCCAAACAGCAATGCTGAATTTTCCGGGATGAATCGCGATGATGCCGCCGCCCACGCCACTTTTCCCCGGCAAACCGACCTTGAAGGCGAACTCTCCCGCTTCGTCGTAAAATCCGCAGAGTTGCATGATGGCGTTGATGCGTTTTGATTTACTGCCGTCGATGATCTCTTCTCCGGTTTTGGGATGGACTCCATAATTGGCAAGAAATAAGAAGGCATGCGCCAGTTCCTTGCAGGACATTTCGATGGAGCAGTGGTGGAAATAAAAATCAAGAACATCATCAATTTTATTTTTGATATTGCCGTACTCTTTCATCAGGTTGATGAGGGCGTTGTTGCGGAAGCCAGTGCGTTTTTCTGATTCTGCAATGTGCGGGCTGTAATCTATTTTGGGATTGCCGGAAATCTTTCTGACGAATTCGATGAACTCTTGTTTGGGATCATCGAGGCGGCTGAGGAGAACGTCGCAGGTCACCAACGCGCCTGCGTTGATGAAGGGATTGCGCGGAATGCCCTTTTCATATTCCAACTGGATGAGAGAATTGAAAGGCGTTCCGGAAGGTTCCACGCCCACGCGTTTCCAGAGTTTGTCTTCGTCGAGCTTAAAGGCCAGGGTCAGGGTCAGCGCCTTGGAGATACTCTGAATGGAAAATTTCTCGGCGCTGTCTCCGAGGCTATAGTTTTTCTGGTCGACGGTGACAAGATGAATGCCCAGTTTGGCGGGGTCCACGTCGCGCAATTCGGGGATGTAGGAGGCGACTTTACCCTTGTCTTCCAGGTCTTTTAATTCGAGGTCGATTTCTGCAAAGAGTTTTTTGTAGTTCATGCGCGCATTCTATCTGTTTTTATTCAAAATGCTTCTCAAATTTTCAGATCATGAACTAAAAAATAGCGGGTGGGGAATGCAGGCGGGCAGAATCGACGGATACGAAAAGGCCCCGCCAAACGCCGGGTTGTGATCCGGCGATCCTGCGAGGCCTCTCCTGTGATATGTGTTCAATGACGAACGACGCGCTCAGGCGTTATACGCATTCGCTGATAACGCTGTCCTGAGCATCCGCTCCGCGTATGATGAGATCTTCAATTTTTTCATGACGAGCGTTATCCAGAAATGTTTTGAGCGCAGGGATTTCATGCTCGCCCTGAAAATCCTTGAACTTGCCTTCTCCTTCCATCTGCATGCGCAGACCGAAGCGTTGGCCCAGTTCCAGGCGTTTGGACAAAATTTCAAACCATTTATCGTAAATATCCATGATTGTCTCCTTCCGTAGATTGATATTCAGGAGAATTCGGGGGGGAATAAAAATTCCTCCCCTTACTTATAATATAGGTCCTGTTACTTGCCTGCGCGAACTACTTTTTCATTTTTTGGGCCGTCTACAACCAGGTGGCCCAGAGCGCCTTTGGCGACTCTGAAAATGCTGTGGTCCACGAGAACATAAGAGCCGGGATAGTCGACCTTGAACTCGACGATGGTGGAACCTGCGGCGGGAACCAGAGTGGTTTGAATATTTCTGGTGACGGTTCCACCGATGCCGCCCTCAACGTAGACTGAATCAAAAATTTCTCCAATAACGTGGAAGGAAGACACGCTGTTGGGGCCTACGTTCCCGAAGAAAATGCGTACCGTTTCGCCAACCGTTGCCTTCAAGGCATTTGTGTCGACGAGCGCCCCGTTTTTTCCGTTGAAAACCACATAGGTCGGATTTTCATCCAGTCCTCTTTGAAAATCAAAGCTCGCCAGACCGTCTTCGGGATCCGTTGTGAAGAATTCGCTTTGCATGACGTAGAATTCCTTGTCCACTTTCGGCAGACCTCCTTCGGGTTCGACCAGTATCAAGCCGTACATGCCGTTGGCGATGTGGTCGACGATGGAGCCTGCGGCGCAATGGTAGATGTACAAGCCGGGGGCCATGACATTGAAGGAGAAAATCTTCACTTCCCCGGGGGAGACCATGCTGAGGGCCGCGCCGCCGTGCGCTCCGTTGACGGCGTGGATGTCAATGTTATGCGGTTGTGTGCTGTCGCTGGCGTTGCTCAGATGGAACTGCACGGTGTCGCCAACGCGCACTCGCGCCATCGGGCCGGGCACGGTTCCGTCGTAGCTCCAGAAGCCATATTTGACTCCTTCGTCAAGGTCGCCGATGTATTCCTTCGCTTGCATTTTAATCACGACGGTTTCCGGCTTGTTGTGTTTCACAGGAGCGGGAACATTGGGAGCGGTGGCGAGACTGGCCTGAATTTCGGCTCCGACAGCGGAGACCGAAAAGATGTTGAAAAGTAGCGTGAACATGCTGAACAGAGTGATCTGGTATCTGGTTTTCATTTTTCCCCCTGGTGTTTGTGTGAGAGGCCGTCGGTAATGCGTTTTGACGTTCTCAATTTTGTAGATAAAAATTAAAGACAAAAATATAAGAAAATTTCTTATTCTTGATATAAAGACCTTTAAATCTTTAATTTATTCCCGCCAATAGGAAAAAATTTCTAATTGATTGTATTTATTGTGATTAATTTGTGCTGCAAAAGGGTGGATAAGGGCCGACGGGTCGGTCGGCCCTGCAAGCCAGACGGTTGTGAGCGGGCTTGTGGAAAACTTTATTTCGCCGCTTCTTTCTCGGCTTTGTCGAGGACGGATTTTAATTTCTTGGCGATCGTTTCATAGGCGTTGCGCTCGCCGTCCGAAAATTCAAATTTGTAATACTCAAACTTTGTAGAAGCGGTTTGTCTTCGCTTGTCCGCTTCGGTGGCTAACTCTGTGCAGGTTTGCATCAGGGCTTCGATCTGTTCTTTAAGAGATGTGGTTGTAGTGGTCACTTTCGTGAACCTCCATATAATGGTTGGGAGAAAGCATCCATAGGATTTTGGCCTCTAGATGTTGAGAGTACAGACTCAAGAATTGATCGAGTTGAGAGCGACCATTCGCAAGGCAGCGCCTTGGAGAGAAATGGAAATGGCGGACAAACTGACGGGTACAAATGAATTGGGGCGGTTTATAGAAATTCCCAAGACGACAAAATTGCACAGCATCGATGCAACGAGAACGTAAAAAACGTAGTTTTCCATGGCGAACTCCCGAAAATGGTTTGCAATCGCAGAACGGTAAAGGGGTCCAAGTGGATGAAACCGTTTCAGCCCCCGTTAATTTCCATGATTAGGAATGCACAGCTCATTGAACCTCAGCTGTTTATCAAAACGGTAGGGGGCCTGGGCGCCTGGAGTTTTATTGTTGCCAGAAATTTCGGGATCTTCGCTTCGCGGCCTTGCGCTTTTTCTTGGCTTCCTTCATTTTCAATTTTTTCTTAACAGACGGTTTCATAAAGAAGCGTCGGCTTTTGAGTTCTTTGAACAATCCTTCTTTGTTGAGTTGGCGCTTTAAAACTTTTAACGCCCGTTCGACCTGGTTTTGAACCACAATGACCTGAGAAATAAGACCTCCAGAGTAAAAAGTTTAAGGCGCTTTATTGGGCGCAGGTTGCGGCGATTCATTGTCCGCCGGTTTTCCAGCTTTTTTGTTTCTACCGAAAAAAGAGGGAGACTCCAATTGTTTCTCGGATCGGACGTTCAGTTGTTTGACTGAAATCACTTTTTTCAATTTACCTGAACCGTCGTAGACTTTTACTTCGTGCATAAGTTACCTCATGTGGAGCTGTTGTTGCCTGATGTTCCCAGAAACGCTGGAAAAACTTACTGCCAATTCAAAGATAGTTTGACTCGTCTGCAAACGGATCGAAACTGAATATGTCAAAAGACGATGATCGTGCACTGCGGCTTGCCGCACAATTGTATTATGCGCAGGGTTGGGGGCCGTTGACGTTGTTCGAGGTTGCAGGTCTCGAAATCTTTCGTCCCGTGTTGCCTGTTTCCGCTGTTAAAAAAGCAATAACCGCCTCAAAAAGAGCGGTTTGTTCGCAACACCTGAAAGGGGACGTCCGTCCTCAAGAAATCCTGGAGATGCTTACTTTTTCACTGTTTACGCCGTCTTGAACCTCTCTGCCAGAAGTCTGCAGACAGAAGAGATGCAGATGATGTAGTTTCATACAGTATAGCCTATCTGCCCTAAAAAGCAATCAGGCAATACAGCGTGCGCATGAAAAGTATAGTGGTGTTGCAGGTGAATTTAAAGAGGGTGAGGATAGGGTAGATTGTCGCAATCCTGGAAACAATTTTGTTTTTATATATGGAAAGACTCTTATAATACTTTTGGCGAGACGGAAGTTGAGTGGCTCATAATAAATAACTTTGCTCAACCTGGTCCCCGACGGCGCCTTGATAAATTTATAAGGGAAAGTTGATGGGCAATCCATTAAAAACAGTTTTATTGATGAGAGGGGGGAAAATTGAAAAAGATTTTCCTGCAAAATCATTGATTCTGGGAATACAGAATGGAGAGCTTTCCAGAAAGGATAAAATATCCGAAGATGGCGAACGTTGGATCAGTTTGGGCAAACACACTCAACTGAAACAATACTTCATTACGAAACAAGCGGATACCGATTCTGAGTCGCCGAAAACAGATTCGGACTCAGACAGTATAAAACCTCGGGCAGAAAAGATCCTGGTTGTGGAGGACGAGCCGCCCTTATTTAAGCTCCTTGAGTATTCTTTAAAAAAAGCAGGCTACAACATTGTCTGGGCAAAAGATGGGGAAGAAGCGCTCCGTTTCGTTAAATCAGAAAATCCTGATTTGGTGATCACGGATATCATGATGCCCTACATCAATGGCCTGCAGGTTCTGGAGCGGGTAAAAAACGATCCTGAAACCTGCGATATCCCCTTCATCATTCTGTCCTCCAAGGCCTTAAGTCAGGACATCGTCAAGGGCCTTGAGCTAGGCGGCGACGATTATATTACCAAACCGTTTAATCCCGACGAGATGCTATTGCGGATCAAGATGACTTTAAAAAGATCCGGGAGAAAATGAGTTTATAGTTTTAAGGACAATGATCAGTCGCCTGGGTTGGAAGGGTCGATATTTCAGTCGATACTAGTGATATGTGAATTGTGTTGAGGGTATGCAACGCGGTTATAATCCAACTGAAAATTATTTGTCCTGATGACTGAAAATCCCTTATTGGTCTTCGTTTCCTTTTATTTCAATAAAGCCCCCGTAGTCACCATTGCCGTCATCCTCACCCTGTCCACTCTAGCCACCGCAGTCGGTTTCTTTTTCTACATTATATATGTGCGAGTGAAATCGGATTTCTACGAAAATAGAAAGAAGAAAAATTTTGATCTATGGAGCGTTCAATTGTTCCAATATCTGAGCGAGGAACTGCCTGACGCTCAATTCGATATGGTGGTTAAGAATAAAGACCTGGAGATGTTTATTGAGTTTCTCTTTTATTATTTAGAGAACATAAGAGGGGGAGACGCAAAGAAAATTCGCAATATTTTTAGAGAGCAGGGGCTTCTGGATCGGGAGCTTGAGCAGTTGCGCGATTCGTCGGATTATTTCAGGCGCGCATTGGCGGCTTATCGACTCGGTCAGATAAGGGCGGATGAGGCGAAGAAGGATTTGGCGGAGGCCTTGTCTGATGAGAACGATTTGGTGTCTTACGCCGCATCCACCGCTTTAATGAAAATGGGAGATAGCAAATCAGTAGGGAAAATTCTTGCGATCTTGCTGGCCAAAGAGAATCTCTCGGGAGAAATGTTTGCAGAAATTTTATTGGGGTATGGAAAGGGCGTGGTTGCTGAAATCTCGGAGAGTCTTGCTATTTATAATGAATTGCCGCGATCGAGAACGAAAATACTTGATTTTCTCGGGCACTATAGGCGGGTTGAAGTGGCGCCTTTTTTGACGCAACTGCTTGAAACGTCGAACAGCGATGAAGAAAGAATACATGTTATCAAGGCTCTTGGGAATCTGGTTGAAATCGGATCGTTTCCCGCGCTGGTGCGTTGCCTGAAAAATCACAACCCAACCATCAGGTCTCAGGCGGCGAAGGCTCTGGGCAATTTCAAGGATGAAACAGCTTTTGAAGCCTTGGCGGGTTTGTTGGGAGATCAGGACTGGTGGTGCCGATTTCACGCCGCCACCGCGATTTTCAAAACAGGAAGGTCCGGCGAAGATTATCTGAGAAAATTATTTAAAGAAACTGAGGATCCATTCACGCGGGATGTAATCCGGCAACTGGTGAACGTATGATTATTTTAGATCAGATCTATTTGAACATTGCCCAGCCTCTGATCACGCTCTACAACACCTTCATTGTTTCTTATTTTCTGGTTCTAAACAGCATCTATATTTTTCTGATTGTTCTCGCTTTTTTTGCGATTCGAAAATACCTGAAGCTGGTTCAATTGGTCGAATTGAAGAGCGTCTTTCAATCCCCTTTCTCCAAGCCGATTTCTATCCTGGCTCCGGCGTTCAACGAGGAAGCGTCCATAGTAAACAGCGTCAATTCTTTGCTACAACTGGAATACCCTTTGTATGAAGTCGTGGTCATCAATGATGGCTCGACGGATAGAACTCTGGAATACCTTAAAGATTCTTTTGACTTGAAAATTACCAACAAGGTTTACCGGAAACAGGTGGAATGCGCGCCAGTCCGCGGAGTTTATGAATCTAAGAAGCACCCTAATTTGCTTGTGATCGACAAGGTCAACGGCGGCGGTAAAGCCGACGCAATGAACGCTGGCATCAATGCATCTTCATATCCCTTGTTCTGCGCGATCGATTCGGATTCGATCATAGAAAAGGACGTTCTGCTTAAAATCATTCGACCCTTTATTCAGGACACGTCTACTGTCGCCGCCGGCGGAACGGTTCGAATCATCAACGGGTGCAAGGTGAGGGGTGGGATCATAGACGAGGTGGGATTGCCCAAAACCCTTTTGGGTAAATTTCAAATCATGGAGTACTTCCGGGCTTTTCTGGCGGGGAGAGTGGCGTTTTCTTCTTTCAGTTGCCTGTTGATCATTTCAGGCGCCTTCGGCCTTTTCAAAAAACAACATGTCATTGACGTTGGCGGTTATTGGGCGGATGCTATCGGTGAGGATATGGAGCTGGTGGTGAGGCTTCATAAACATCTTCGCCAGAAAAAAGAAAAATATAAAATTGTATATATTCCGGACCCGGTTTGCTGGACCGAAGCGCCTGAAACTTACAAGGTGCTTGGCCTGCAACGCAAGCGCTGGCAGAGGGGCTTGTTGCAATGCTTGTCCGTCCATTCAACGATGTTTTTAAATCCAAAGTATGGCGTGGTTGGTATGCTCGCGTTCCCCTTTTTTCTCATTTTTGAGGGCTTGGGGCCGATTGTCGAATTCGTCGGGGTGATTCTTTTTTTGGTCGCCTGGTATTTCGATCTGGTGAATGCAGAGTTGGCGATCTTGTTTTTTATAGGAGCGATCATTCTAAATATAGTGCTTTCTCTGGGCGCGGTGATCCTTGAGGAGATGACCTTCCGGCGTTATCCGAAATTGAGCCATGTGCTTATTCTGTGCGGCTTGTCGGCGCTAGAGACCTTTATCTATCGCCCGGCGAATACCTGGTGGCGCCTGGTCGGCACATTCCAGTATGCGATGAAGAAAAAAGTAGGTTGGGGGGTTATGGAGAAGAAAGGATTTTAAAAACGCAGGGGTATCACGATTCCAAAAAGGTTCCTGTTGAACTGATCCTTTCTCTCTTCGTAAACGTAATTAAAGCCAATCGAGAACCGATCCGAAATCCTCCATTTAATTCCCATTTGCATTGAGATGGAATCCACCGCCAGCGTGTCCGCCCCGGATACGATGGTAAAGGATTCATTACCGATGGCTCCGCCAATATAAGCGGATAAGCTTGGGCTGAATTCGTGATTGATGTTTAAAAACGCGGAATGGGAATTGCCGTTTTCCTGGAAGCCAAAATAGCCGCGAACCAGAACGCGGGTATGCTCGCTGAGATAATAATTGAAGCCGGGCGAAATCAGATGGAAATTGGATTCCTCGAAATCCATGTATCGATACATGAACAGGGCTTCCAGCGGAATGCCTTTGATGCTTTTGGTGATTTCCGTTTCATAGATTTGTTTGGCGACCACATCTGGAGAGGGGGAAAAGCTGAATTGGCCTCTCAGGTTCAGATCGTCCCAGAGATCGTAATTCCCCGAGATGATTCCCGTGTGATCGGCGTCTCCTGAAATGAATACGCTTTCCATCCCAACACTGCCTCTGAATTTGGAATTGAATGGGTGAAACCATTCGAGGCGCTGTGTGTGTCTGGAATCGCGTCCCCCGCTAAAAGTCTCGGTTTGAAACGATTCCACCACGGTGTCTTTGACGAAGTTTTCGATACGCGCTTTGGACTCGATCGTTTCAGGCTCCTCAGGAGCAAGTTCGTACGCCAGATTGAAATACTCTTCCGCTTCGAAATACTCTTTCTCCAGAACCGCAACATGGCCTCTGCCCAAAAGCAGGTCCACCCGCTCGGGGTCTTGAGACAAGGCCTTCTCATAGTCCAGTTTGGCTTTGTCGGTTTCTCTTAATATTCTCCAGATAATTCCGCGGCTGGCAAGGTAGTCCATATTGTATGGAGCTTGACTCAGCAGAGCATTGAGGATTTCGATGGAGTCGTTGTAGCGGTTTTGAAAACGCAGGTTCCTTGCCAGAAGATAGTGCGTTTGCGCATCCTTGGGGTGTTTTGATAAATGCTCTCTGATGAGCGCTTCTGCGGCTTCAAACTCTTTATTCTCCTCGAGCGCTTTCAACCGGGTCAATAGCAAATCATAGGCTCTGCCCTGAATGATACGGGCAATGCGGATGCGAAGTTCCTGGCTGTCCGGTCTTAGCTCAAGCGCTTTTTCAAAACTCTCCTGGGACAGGGCATCGTCGCCTTTAAGAGAATGTATCTGACCTTTTTCTGCCCACAGGTCTGCATTTCCCGGGTGTGATTGAATGAGGGTGTCGAGCAGGTTTTCCGCGCTCGGGAGATCTGAAGCCAGGCGGTGAGCGCGAACCAGTAGAATCTGAGTGTCCAGATTGTCAGGATGTTGATCGAGGACGCTCTGATAGCTTTGAATGGCAGTCTCATAGTCGCCGCGTTGGATGTGGGTGTTTGCCTTGTCCCATTCATCACGGATGAATGCGGCGATCGTTTCTTTTTCAATGCGTTCTTTCAGTAATGCCAGGCCCGTGGCGGCGTCCTGATTGTCGCTATCGATTCCCTGAGCTTTGAGAAACGCTTGTTGAGCCTGATTGAGTTGCCCTTGTCGCAGAAATAAAAATCCCTGACCGATTATCAATTCGCTATTAAAAGGATGTTTGTTTATGAGAACGGCGTATAAATTTTCGGCTTCCTCCATTTCTGAATTGAGAGCAAGAGCTTGAGCGAGAGTGATCTGGAATGCGAGTTCGTCGGGATATTTTTCAAGAACGCTTCTGCAAATTTTTATCGCCTCTGAATATTGATTGTTGTCCAGAAGTTCTTTCAATTGCTCCCGATGGTTCTGAAGGTATTGCCTTTTTTGAGCGAGAACACTCTCTTGTAGAGTGGATGCCTTTATTTTTGCGATCTGTTGGATCCCATTCTTTGCTTCAACATTCTGTTTGTTGATCTGTAATACCCGGACGAAATCTGAATCGGCCTTGTCCAATTGCCCCGTGGCGATAAAGACCCGCCCGCGCAGATTCAAATAATCTTCATTGTCGGGTTGGTTGTCGATCAGAGGGTTTATAAGATCGAAACTCTCTTTGTATTTGTTTTGAAAAATTTTTGTCCGGGCCAGATAAAAGCTGATTTCAGGATGATTGGGAAATTCTTTTAATGACTTCTCCAGAGTTTCTTCTGCGGCAGAGTATTTCTTAAAACTTATCAATTTATAAGCCCTTGTGAGCAGGGATTTAATCTTTTCCTTTTTGTTCTTTACGGCGGCCTGAAGAATTCTGTTTTGTTCGCGATCCTGAATCATTTTGAGGCCCTGCAGGGCATCGCTGTTGTTCTTGTCCAGTTCCAGCGCTCTTTGAAAATTGACGACAGCGGCGTCGTTCTTGTTTTCCTTGGCCAGCAGATAGGCTTCGCCTGTTAGAAGATCGACATTGTTTGGATCGATTGACTTGACGGATTGGTACATGGATCGCGCTTCATCAATCTGGTTGTTGAGGGCGTAGCTCCTCGCTAAAAATAGTTTTGCTTCCAGATCATTTTCATTTTTCTCGATGAGAGAGCGATAGATGTTTGCCGCTTCAGAGTATTTTTGTTCCTGTGTCAGGCTCGCCGCTGTTTCCATATCGCGATTTCTTTGTTGAGCGATTGCCCGTTCGGCTTGGAGTTGCGCTTCATACTGAATGGCCTGTTCGGTATCCGCCAATCCTTTCAAAGCATTTTGATTGTCGCCTTGTCTGTCCAGCACATACCTGAAGTCGCTCAATGCGGATGGGTAATCCTTTTTCGAAAGAAACGCTCTGCCGCGACCCAGGCGCGAGTCCATGTCTCTTGGGAATTGTTCGATCACCTGATTGTAAATTTCTATGGCAGGATCGGCTTTCGCGTTGATGAGCAAGACTGCGGCGTAGACTCTCAAATAGTCCGCATCATTTGGGGCCTGCTCCAGAAGCGCCTTGAGTTCTATTTCCGCTTGCAGGTAGTTCTTGTCATCCAGCAGTTTTTGAATTTTGTTCTTCTGGAAGAAAAGGGAATCAAAATAATGAATGAAACTTTCAAAATATTTTGAAAGACCGGAGAACAGTCCCGTTTCTTCGGAACCAGACGGGTTCGAGACCGCCTCGATCCTATCAGAATCGGAAGACTGGCTTGCGGGCGTTGAATTTGTATCTGCGGCGTAGGCGGGACGATCCTTGGCGCCTGACAAGCCGGTCAGGCTTGCGGAACCCAATAATATCAAGATCAAGGCTTGCGCCATTGATTTGTATATTGATTTCATAGTCCCTTTGGCAGAAGGAAAGCACGGCTGGGGCAGGTCTCCAAACCTGTTGCGCGTTCACTTTGCAGAGTTATGTAATTAGATTAAATTTATATGAATTTGTTTAAATTATATTCGGAATAATGAAAAAAGTCTACATAAATCAATGGTATAGGAGTGTCGGCTTTATGGCAGTAAATCAGAGATGGAATGGCAATATGAAGTCTGAACGTTGTGGGGCTGAAGATGTATTCAACGATCAGATTCAATTAGAAGATAATAATTTCGAGGCTTTGTCTGAAGTCCAGAGCTTCCTGTGTTCTGGCAAACTGGATTCCAGCGAGTCGATCAGGCTCCAGGAGGTGCTGGCTGTGGACTCCCATGCATGAAACTCATAAGGAATGGGGCTTCGCGTTTCCGTTGTTTGCAAAACGCCGCCATAAAGGTTACAGCTCTCCAGTTGATTGAGGCTGGATTCCAATTCCGGTTCGGCGATGCCAAGGCGTTTCGCCGCAAGACTGTAGCCATAAGAGCCTTCTGTCCAGATCAAATCGGGAGGGCGTTTGTATTCAGGAGACGCCAGATAGGGTTTGAATCCAATGAATGAAGTGTTCTTGCACTCATACTGGCAATTGAATTTTTGTTCATCGTCCAGTTCTTTCTTGACCGAAACGTTTTTCAGTAAAAAATGTTTTCTGGCGAATTGAAGCGCCGAACGAGCCTTCTCTCCATGCCCGGTGGCGGTTAAAAACAAGGCCCCCCAGGTTTGAACGTCCAGAGGCGTTTCCCTGTCGAGACCTTGCATATTGAGACCTCTGTAGAAATAACGACCTTCAGGATTCCAAAGCGTATCGACGATCCTGTCTTTCAGATCACGAGCGACGGCGGAATATCGTGAAGCGTTTTGTGGATGCGTGTTGCTTAACTTGAGTCCCAGATCTCTAAAGAAAAAATAGGCGTCGATATTATGTTCGGTTGAAATCCATTCAATTTCCTTGTCGTTAAAAGTCTCTTTTTTGATCTCTCCGAAGCCGCCTCTGAAAAGACCGTTCCTTGAGTCGCCTTGCGATACGACTCTTCGGGTCAGTAGAAACTCGGCAAGAATCTGCGCATGTTTGAGTCGGTCCGCGTAGACCAGGGCGTATCCAAGCCAGGAGACAGCCCCGGTTCTTACATAGCGCATTCCCAGAGGGCCGTCGTTGGCGTCGTAGGAAAATTCTATTCCATTTTCGGCGGTGATGAATGTTTCAATTGTGGACAACAGGCGGTCCGCTTTCTCATCTTGCCCGAGCATTTTGAAAACGATGGCGGAAAGCGCAACATCGTAGGTGAAGGATCGGGTTTTCAAATTGCTGACGGCCAGAGGATCGCAAGAGGGGAGTTTGAAGCTGATCATCCAGCCCTTGTTGATTTGAGAGTTCAGAAAATCGACGCGACTGTCAGTAGTGAGCGGGGCCGGAGTTGAAGAGATTGAAGGTTGCGAAGCGCAACTCAATAAAATCAGGGGAAGAAGGATTTTCAAAAAATATATAGAGCGTCTGTTGAAATTGGATTCTCTTGAATTTTTCATCGTAAGAGGGGCCGTGTGATGGGGATCAATGGGAGCGATTGTCTAGCATTCCTCATTCGCTTCATAATTCAAAAAAATAGCTTTTCCCTTTATCAGGCAAAGCGCCTTGTATTCCTCCTCAATGGAGTATAAAGCCTTTTTGGGTAGAACAAAACTGGCGAATGACATGACTGGCAGAAGGTGCTGTTATAACTGTAGCGTCATCAGAGACGCTTATACTTAACGGACTTTCACTCCTGGGATCGACGGCGGCGCTGCTGAAAAAATTCTATCCCTGGCGAAATGTATGATGGCTAATTGGACTCCGTCTGTTTTTTCTTTGAAAACGGTTCTATAATAGGTTGCGGAACATCCTTCCCATTCATTCCTGAACCGGAAATCAATTGATCGTCACATGAAAATAAACAGCTTACTCGAATTGATCGGCAACACACCGAATTTGCGGCTGAACAAGCTTTTCCCGGAGCATGAAATCTGGATCAAACTGGAACGGCAAAACCCCGGCGGCAGTATCAAGGACCGCATCAGTCTGGGAATGATCGAAGCGGCGGAAAATGACGGCGCCCTGAAACCAGGTGGAACGCTTATTGAAGCGACTTCCGGCAATACGGGGATCGGTCTCGCCTGGGTCGGCCCGCTGAAAGGCTATCAAGTCAAGATCGTCATGCCGGAATCGCAAAGCATCGAGCGGCGAAAAATCATAACGGCTTACGGCGCCGACCTTGTGCTGACACCTAAAGAGGAAGGCATTGACGGCGCGATTAAAAAAGCCCAGGCCTTGCGCGATGCGATTCCCGGTTCCATCATGCTCGAACAGTTCAGCAACAGGGCCAATATCGATTCGCACAAGAACACAACGGCGCTGGAGATCGTTCGCGATTTCGATCGCCTCGATTATCTCTTTGCGGCGTTTGGCACAGGCGGACATATCAGCGCGCTAGCGGATATCCTGAAGGAACATATCGAGAATCTGAAAGTGGTTGCTGTCGACCCCTCGGGGGCGCCAACGCTTTCCGAAGGCAATGGCGGCAGTCATAATATACCGGGCATCGGCCCCGGTTTTATTCCGGATAACCTGATCGTGGACAGTCTGGACCGAGTCGCCCCTGTGAGCGATGCAGAAGCGTTTGCGATGACGCGCCGAGTTGCGCGAGAGGAAGGGCTGTTTGCAGGGGTATCCACCGGAGCGGTCCTGGCCGCTGTCGAAAAGCAAATCAAGGATGGAACGATTGCAAAAGGCGACGTGGTTCTGACCTTCAATTATGATACCGGCGAAAGGTATCTTTCCATCGAAGACCTGTTCTAGTGAATTATCCCTGTTTCTATTTAGGCGATTCCGGTGTGTAGCCCTTTCTGAACACTTCGGCGGCCTGTTCGATCATTCTGTCCGAAGCAGTGAGCGATACCCTGAACGTTCCTGGCGTTTCCAGTACGGAGCCGGGCAGAACCAGTACATCGCGCGATTCAAGATAAAGCGAGAAGGCGATGTCGTCGGGATCCGGGCTATCGACCAGCATATAAAAAGTCCCCTCGGCGGGAACGACTCGATAGCCTCCCTCTCGCAGGGCGGAGACAAGATGGTCGCGCCGACGTTTGATTTGTTCTAAATCAACGCAAAGATTTTCCAACTGCGGCAGGGCGCGTTGCCCGATGCAGGTCGGGAGCAACCAGCCGCCCATCGGCTGGATCGCATCGAACATACGTCGCATGCGCGCGGAATCGGGAAAGCCGGGAGCCAGCGCCATATAGCCCATTCGCAGACTGGGAGCGAGGAGCGTTTTGCCGTAGGTGTAGAGAACGATCGTCGCGGCGTAGTGGCGCGCAGGCGTCGGCGCATGGGCCTGATCAAAAACAATGCGCGAATAAGCCTCGTCTGAAATGATTGGAATCTCCCGACCCAGGCGACGGCTCGCCTCCGTCAGTATCTCCGCCAAAGCAGAAAGTTCTTCGTCAGATAATACCTTGCCGCTCGGATTGTGCGGGGAGTTGATCAGGACGGCGCTGGTTTTCGGGCCAATCGCAGACTTGATCGCATCCAGCGGCAGGCCCCAGTCTTCCGGATTGAGGTCCACGCCCTTCGGGATGGCGCCGACGGACTTGATCATGGAGCGGTAGTAGAACCACGGTGGGCTGAGGTAAAGCGCCTCGGAACCAGGATCGCACAAGGCCTGCAGGCAACAGACCAGACCGGAAAAGGCGCCAGTGTTCAGAAACAAATCATCGCTCTCAAAATTCAGCCCGGTGCGTTGTGAAAGCGCATCCGTCGCCGCTTCGCGCGCTTCGGGCAAATGATGCAGGTAGCGATAGCCCAGATCCGCGCTGACATCAACCGCCGCATGCAAGGCTTCGGCAATGCCGGACAGCGATGGGTCATGCGGATCTCCAAACACCAGATCAGCGACTTTCGGGTCGCCGCGTCGCGCCACAACCGGGCTGTCCCGAAGGAAGGTCCCCAGAAATTTTTCATATTCCTCGCGCGCTTGCTCTCTCACGCTCGAAAATTCGACGGACATGGAATTGTTGGCTTGCATGGGCATCCTTGTGTGATGGCTAAGGTATGGGTGAAAATTGAAGCGCTTCGCGCTTTGCATGATAAGACGATTCAAAGGCGCGTGCGACTTGGATCACAATCAATTCCTGACGGGGACCTGCGTATATCATGAGACCCATCGGCAATCCGTCGGTTGTGAATCCCGATGGTATGGACAGGCCGCACCAGCCGGCAAGATTGCCCAATCGCGTGTTTCGAGACATCGCGGCGGATAGCTCTGCGTGGGTATCGGGCCTGTCGCAAGTCGAAACGGGAACGGCGACGCGCGGCGTCGTCGGCGCCAGAACCGCATCCAGATCGCGCATGCGCTCCGCCAGTTGCGCCTGAATCGCGTTCTTTTCATTCAGCGCCTTCTGGATATGTTGAGGCGAATAGTCGCGCGCAACTCTCAGCCAATGCAGAACCCAGTCGGCATCGGGGTGGTCGACAATTTCCCGATGCAGTGGGTAGGCTTCCGCCGCAATCAAACTCGTTTCGCAAGCGAGTTGATGCAAACGTTCCAGCTCCTCAAACTGCACATTGAAAATCGTTGCGCCGAGTTTTTCCAGTATTCGCGCCGCTAAGAAGACGGCGTTAGGGATCTCTTCCTGCGCGTCGTCGAAAAAAACCGATTCGCAAACGCCGATCCTCAGGTCTTTAAGGTCAGGCGGATTCTTCGTCTCGCCATTTTGAATGGCGGCGCGAACGAATTCGATGTCCTGTGCGGAGCGGGCGAGCGGGCCGATACTGTCCAGACTTGGCGCCAGGGGCCGCATTCCACTGGAATCAACGCTTCCTGTTGTGAGACAAAGACCGGCGGCCCCGCACAAGGCGGCGGGGACGCGGATCGAGCCGCCCGTATCCGTACCCAGCGCGAAAGGGACCAGCCCGGCCGACACCGCGACTGCGGAACCGCTGGATGAGCCGCCGGGAATATATGCTTCCCTTTTCCAGGGATTGTGCGGCGTGCCGCGCGCGGGGTTGACGCCAAGGATCGTCGCCGCCAGCGGGCTGGTGTGGGTTTGTCCCACCAGAACCGCTCCGGCTTCTGCCAACCGTCGAATGACTCCGGCGTCTGCTTTGCCAATGTAATGGTCGAGCAAAGGGGTTCCGGCGCTGGCGCCTGCGTTTTCCAGGTCGAAGAGTTCTTTGATCGCGTAGGGAATGCCGTGTAAGGGGCCGCGGTCCAGGCCTCGGTCCAGTTCGCTTTGAGCCTGAGCGGCTTCCTGGAGAGCGCGTTCCCGAGTGATATTGCTGAAGGCATTCAGATGCGGATTGCGTTTGTCTATTTCGCCGAGAACGTCTTGGGTCAGTTCCAGGCAGCCCAGACTTCTGTCGCGGAGCATTCGTCCCAGCTGGCTGATCGAGTGGGAGGTTTTCATGATTCAGCGAGATGACGAAGGATGTGTTCGGAGAGAAACTCGGCGTCGTCTCCGACTCCGTCGATGAAATTGGAATGATTCAAGCGCTGGCGTCTCAGGCCGATCACATAGATCCCGGGCGCGTCTGTCACGCCGTCGCGATGGCGCAATTCCCCCTGATCGTCGAGCAGGTCCATCTGTAACCAGGGATAGGCGCGACGATAGCCCGAAGCCCAGATCACGGTGCGAATGCCTTCATTGGAAAGATCAATTTCGTCTGGCGGCGGGGCGGGGCTCACCGGTTCCGGTCTCGCCGGTTCCGGCCTTTCTGCGATGCCGCCCAGTTCATGCGCGTCCGCGAAGGAGTCTATGCGGTCGAGAAAATTACGCATCTCTTCTTCTGCCTGTTGAATCGAGTTCTCTAAATTTGAATGAAAGCGGACGCGGACCCCCTCAATCGCCGCCACCCGACCGGTCAATCTTACTCCGAGTTCCTGCAGGATGCCAAGATCGAGAGAACGACCTTCGTTCGAACCGACCAGTTGCGGGGCGGGGAAACCACGTGAGGTGGATGGGTCTGCGGGTTCGCGAAAAATACCCATGCGGTCGATCCACCAGAGAATATCCTGGTTGCGGTAACGTCGCGGCAGGCGCCGGTGTCTGCCCACAGACAGGGTCACGCGTCGGCCCGATTTCGCAACTTCTTCAGCGATTTGCGATCCCGAAGCGCCGGAGCCGACGATCAGTACGCCGCCCGGGTCGAGCTGATCGGGGTTGCGGTACTGCGGCGCCGTCAATTGAACGATCTGCGAATTCAGGCCAGCGGCGACATCCGGCACGTAAGGGACGTCGCAGTGCCCGGTGGCAATGATCAGCGCGCGCGTATGCCAAATTTCCGATCCGGCTCGCACTTCGTATCCCTTGGGAATCGGTTGGACGGAATCAACATTTCGCCCGGCATGTATGGGCGCACTGAACGATTGCGCGTAGTCTTCGAAAAATGTAACGAGTTCGGGAACGCTCATGTAACCCTCGGGGTCCTCGCCCCGATAGCTCCAGTCCGGCAAGCGGGTATGCCAGTTCGGGGTCAGCAGGTGAAGCGAATCCCAGCGCTCACTGCGCCAGCGCTCGGCGATCCGGCCGCGCTCCAAAACGATGTGCGGAATAATGCGACGGCCTAAACAGCGACTCATCGCCAGACCCGCCTGTCCGGCGCCGATGACGATGGCTTCTATCAAAGGCATCTGGAATTATTGGATTGCAGGAGTGGAAGAAAAATCCGTTTTATTAGCAAGCGCTCTTCTCAATTCCATGATCGAGAAAGCGACCGACATAAACGCCGTCCGCTTTTAATAGTTGCTGGGCATCCGCTCCCATCCACAGTTCGTACGCGCCTCCCAGAGTCAATTCTGTTCCTGGGAAACGGGCTTGCAAGGCTTCGTAGCGGTCCAATCCCGCTTGATGGGAAGGTTGCGTGTGTTCAAAAGCTTCCGCCGCTTCACGCGGGTCAAAAAAATTAAGGGTGATGGAATCCGGGGTGGATGCCTCCAGCAGCTCAAGAATATCATCAATATCCGCTTCGGTCTCGCCCAAACCGCAGAGCCAACCGGTGTCGACGCTCAGGCCGGAAGCGCGCGCGAGTGTTAACGATTCGAGTTTGGTGTCCTGGGCCAGCGGTCGACTCGGAACCAGGTCTTGAAACAAGCGGCGGGAACTCTCCAGATTGTTGCGGTAACGTTTAACGCCAAGACTCGCCAATTGATCGTAAAACTCGGGGCGGGTGCAAAGACCGGGGTTGATGGCGAGATCGACGTCGGCGTTGCGTTGAATGACGCCGGACATTTCAGTTAACAGGCCAAGCACTTCGCGTTGATTGGTGCCAACGCTTGGGAACACCAGTTCGAGGCGCGCATTGGAACTGCGCGCAAAATCGAATGATTTTTGAAACTCAATTTCGCTGGGGGAGAGTTCGCGCTCGACTTCGGAGTTGAGGCTCAGTCCACAGAATTTACAACCGCCCGCGCAACCGTCGTTTTGCAAAAGGCTGAGTTGAACGATATTCATAGAATCACCTTTTTATGGACAAAAATTCTCATTTCCTGCAGGGCTGAATACCTCCACCCGGTAAAAATCGGGCTTAGATTAACCGAATATTTTATCTATTTCAACAATATCTCCCTTGCTTCATTTGGGGAGAAATCGCGGGTCGATTTGGAGTCAACCAAGCGAGGGTATGAGCCGGGAAAGGAACGCTTTGATACGCCATAAAGCCTTCTATTCATTACAGAACAGGATCGTCGCCCGAAATGTGTTTTGCAGGAAATACAACTCATGAGGGAGGCGATAATGCAGGAAAAATCAATGGAAAAGGGGCTGTATTATAATAGCCTTCCAGATATTTTAATCAATTCTTAGGATTTTTTTGCCTGCTTTATTTTCTTGTAACTATTGAAAGAAATATAGGTAAGCGACGCAAGAGTCAGGCCTGAAAACAAAATCGAAATGGGGGTGGAGAAAAAGATGCCCGGGTTGCCAGAGGAGAGGGTCAGGGCTTGCCGAACCGAACGCTCGCCAATGGGTTCGAGAACAAATCCCACCATCATCGGCGCCAGAGGGAAGTCCAGCTTGCGCATGACAAAACCGACTACTCCAAAAATCAGCATGGTCCACACGTCGGCAAAGCTCGAATTGAAACTGTAAATGCCGAGCGCGCAGAGCAGGGCGATGACGGGGAACAGGATGGATTTGGGAATTTTCAAAATCCTTGAAAAAATTCGAACCGCGACGAGACCGACGAAGGGAAGCAGGATCACCGCCAGAAACAAGGCGCTGAAGATGGCGTAGACGAGTCCCAAATTCTCTTCGAACAAGACCGGCCCCGGCGCCAGGCCGTGGATCAGAAAGGCTCCGAGCAATACGGCGGTGGTCACGTCTCCCGGCACTCCAAGAGCCATGAGCGGAATGAGCGCGCCGCCGCAGGTTGCGTTGTTTGCCGATTCGGTGGCGGCGACGCCTTCCAGCGAGCCTTTTCCAAATCGTTCGGGGCGTTTTGATTTTCGCTTCGCCTCGCTGTAGGACAGAAACGCGGCGGGGGTGGCGCCCAGGCCGGGAATGGAGCCTAGAATGATTCCGATCATGGAGCCCCGGAAAATCGTTCTCGCGCATTGCTTCAAATCGTTCAGGCTGATTTTCGCCTGAGATATCGCGGCGGTCAGCGTTGCGCGAGCGTGTTGCGACTGCGCCTGAATCAGTATTTCAGACATGGCGAACAAACCGATCAGCATCGCCATCAATGAAATGCCGTTCATCATCGTGACCGCGCCGAAGGTGAAACGCGGCGTTGCGGTCATCGGATCGAGTCCGACGGTTCCAAATAAAAAGCCAAAACCCGCCGCGATCAATCCCTTGGTCAACGAGTCGCCGGATACTCCCGCGACGATCGTCAAAGAGAACAGGATCAGCATGGAGTACTCGGGAGGACCAAACTTTGTGGCCATGCTTGCCAGCGCCAGCGCGCCAAACACCAGAGCGATCATCGAAATGAAATCGCCGATCACCGAAGACCAGAGCGCCATGCCCAGCGCCTTTCCCGCCTGGCCTTGCTGGCACAGCGGGTAGCCGTCCAAGACCGTCGCCGCCGCCGCGGGCGTTCCCGGCGTGTTGATCAGAATGGCGGGAATGCTTCCGCTGAAAAGACATCCTTTGTAACAACCGAGCAAAATGCAAAATGCGGCGACGGGGTCCAGTGTATAAGTCAGCGGAATGATCAGAGCGAGGCCCATGGTGCCGGTCAGACCGGGCACCGCTCCCATGAACACGCCAAAGATCACGCCCAGCAATACCGCAAGGATATTTCCGAAACTGAAAACCAAAAGAAACGAACTCAGAAGTTCATCGGGCATAAGGCCTCAACTCAGCGGTAAACCCAGCCCATATTCGAAGGCAAGGAACAGGAGGCCTGCGATCAATGGAGAGTGAACGAATAAGACGAGGGGGCGGCGCTGACCGAAAGCGAACATCAAAGTTGAAAGAGCGACCGGAGCGCCGACAAGGTAGCCAAACGATTCGAATGCAAAAACGAAGGCGCATAAAATCGCAAATACGATGAGGGGTCGTTTGAACTCAGCGAAGGCTGAGAGCTTTGCGTTTTGGCGAGTCGTCGCTTCAATTTGATTTTCATTTGTTAATCGTTTGAGTGAAAAGGTTGAAGTTAGACACAAGCAGAGCGCAAACAGACCGATGGATACGGCGCCGACGAGCGGGAAGAAGCGAGGCGATAGCGCCGTAACGCTGGCTTCGGCGACGTGGTTGGGGATGAGGTAGCCAATCGTGAAAATGGACAGCAACAGAATCGCCAGCGATGCGATAATGTCCTGCTTGAGACTTCGGTAAGATTCCATAATATGCGATTAGAGTGGGGAGCGCTTTTTTAAGCTGAATGATCGCTTCGGCTTCATTGTTTGGCCAGACCGATCGATTGAATCAAATCGCCTTGTCCCTGATGCTCCCGCCGGACATGCGCTTCGAAGTCGGCGCTGTTTCGATACTCGATCTGCATTGCCAGATTCCTGATCAGGTTTTCCATCTCGGCGCTTTTCATTGCTGAAGCAATCGAGCTCTCCAGCTTGGCGACGACTTCATCGGGAATCCCGGCGGGGCCGGCGATGCCCAATATGGAAGGCGCGGCGATTTCGTAGCCCAGATCAAGCAGGGTGGGAACCTCCGGGAAATCGGGCATTCTTTTGTCCGATAGAATCGCCAGCAGTTTGAATCGACCCGCCTTGACTTGCGACAGCCATTCGGTTGAACCCGCCATGATCGTGATATGCCCGCCCAGCAAGGCCGTCACAGCCGCCGTACCGCCGGTGTAGGGAATCGCCTTCCAGTCGAGGCCCTCCACCTGCGCGAGACGCTCCATCGCCAGATGCGGAGGCGTGCCCGCGCCGCCAATGCCATAACTCACGCTTCCCGGCCTTTGTCTGGCAAATTCGATCAACTCTTGAAGGGTTTCGAACGGAGCGTCTACAGGGGCGACAATGCCGAAATTCCAGGTCGCATACTGCGCGATAAATGTGAAATCTTTTAAGGGATCGTAAGGCAGATCGAGCATGTGCGGCATGAGAACGGAAGCGCCGGTTGCGAGCGTGAACAAATTATAACCGTCGGGTCTTTGCGCGCGAGTGAGAGCCGCGGCGACCGAGCCGCCCCCTCCCGGTTTATTGATCACGGTGATTCGTTTTCCGAGGTCCTTTTCGAGAATTTTTGCGAGAAGCCGCGCCGTGGAATCCGTCGTTCCCCCCGCTCCAAAGCCTACCGTTAGCTTGATCGTTCGCTTGGGCCAGTCGGCGGCCCAAGCGTTCGGAAAGAAGGACAGAGCCAGGAACAGACTGAAAATAATTTTCATGTGCACCGCGTCGAATTAGAGAAGTTAAGACTGAATCAATCTACCATACCGTTGAAGAATAATTTGGCGTTATGACCTTAGCATTATATTTTTTCGGACAGAAGAATTTTTGTGGTCCATGCAATGAATTGTCGCTTCATGCCGAGGTGTAGCTGATTCTTTCATCAATTGTATGAATGATTGTCCTGAGGAGCGCTACTACGAAAAGATGGCCCGTATGCTATGTTGGGACCTGGGCAAATACCGAATCACGTTCACTGATTGAACAATGAAAAATAAAAAAGGAAATTATGAAATCAAGTATGAGCTTTAAGGGTATGTATGTTGTGTTGTTAACGCTATTTCTAATGGCTCCCGGTTTAGCAACTGCGGAGAAAGCCTATGAGTCTGTGGATGAAAATTCTCTGTATGTGCGCATGGGGGGGTATGACGTTATATCCAATGTGATCGATGATTTTCTCACCAAGTCGTGGGCGGACCCTAAGATCGCGCATTTCTTTGTTGGAATGGGAACGGATACAAGGAATCAATTGCGACAGAAAAATAAAAATCTCATGTGCTACACAACCGGCGGTCCCTGTCGAGTGATCAATCGACCGCTGGAGGTGGTGCATGTGGGGCTGGGCGTTACGGACGCGGATTTCTACGTCATTGTCGATCATATCATGGTGTCGCTGAAAAAATTCAAGGTGGCTGAAAAAGAGCGGGGAGAGTTGCACGCCAAACTTTTATCTCTTAAACCCAAGATCGTGCTTACGGCGGACGTGCCGTTGAAGGCTCCGAAGCGAGAGGGTTTGGATGAAAGCGCTCAATTGGAAAATGCCCTGGGAATTTCCAATTTTAATATCGGTCGATACAGCGAGGCGTTGAGTCATTTTGAAACCGCTTCTAAAAAGGATTCGAGCGTTGGCGAGTATCATTTTAACGAAGCGATGGCTTTGGATAAATTGGGAAAACATGAGCTTGCCGCCAAGCACTTTGGCGCGGCGCAGGCAAACGCGCAGGGCAACGCAAGGATCACTGAATCGAAAATTTTGAAAGCACAAGTTTCAAAATAATAGACGGGCTTCGCCTGCAGGAAGAGGGCCGAAACGCTTTCAATTACGCCTGAACTGGTTGATAGGAGTGCGAGTTGAGCGTTAGAAACTTCCTCTCTGAGGGTGAGGAAGATTAGGGACTCACGTTTAACAAGCGTGGGTCCTTTTTTATTTGCCCTCATGCGCCGGGCAGGGGCAGGGCCTATCGCGATTAGATATTTTCTTATAAATTACAGATGTGTATTCTGTGACTAGACTTCATTGGTAAATTGAGAATTAACATTTTTTATAGGAAAACATCATGAAATCTAACATTCATCCACACATCATGAGTTTATTAATTTTTACAGGGCTGATTTTCCTGATGTCTGGCGCTGTGACGAGCGCCGATGCAGAAGAAATCCTCAAGGTTAAAACATCGATGCGGAGTCTGGAGCTGGTCGACAGTGATACGCATCGACAGGCAGAGGATAGTATTTTACTGACTGTGTTTCTTAAACACGATCAGTCCAAGACGATTGATGAAATCCAGACGATTTTGTCGGACGCCAAATTTATGGAACAGTTTCCGCCTGCGGGCACGCATGTCGTTTCCTGGTATGTGATGATGGGGATCGGTCAGGTCGTCACTCTGGAAGTGCCTGCAAAAAAGTTGCGGGAGGTGAACCTCGCCGTGGAGCGTTCGGGATGGAAGGCGTTTCGAACGGAGTTTTATGCGACTTATAACTTGTACCCTGTTATTAAGTCGAAGCTTGCTAACCAATCACAGAAATGCCTTAGGGAATAATTTTCCAAGCAGACTATGTCTGCAGAACAAGAGCCGTGAGTTTCCAGTTGCGCTTAAGCGGGTTAATCGTGAAAACAGATTAGATCTTGAGTTGAAAGTTTTCGAATAAGCTGGCGGCAACGGGGTTATGGATTAGTCCTGAATTGGAAGTCAGCCAGTATTCTTCATGCAGTTCCGCCAGGGTTCCCAGTTTTACCAGTTGACCTCTTTTTCTTATCCCCTTCACAGAAAAATCAGCGAGCGGCACCAGGCCTAATCCCTCCATGCCCAGTCTTTTTTGAACCGCGGTGTCCTGGGTTTCGATTGCAATGTTGATGGGAATCTCTCTCACGCGGAAGTAATGCTCCAGATCGCGACGTAACTTGCTATGCAGTGTCGGGAAGATGAATGGCTGACCCGCCATTGATTGCGGAAACTTTCTCGCAAGATTCTTGAATTTGGGCGCGGCAAAAATTGAGATGGGAGCGCTGGCAAGCATTCGCGAGGAATGCAATTTCGCGTTGCCGATGGATGGGGGGTAATTTGAAATCACCAAATCCGTTTTGTAGGCGAGCAATTCCCGAAACAGAAAATCCCCTTCTCCCTCAAGAACGGTGATGCTACATTCGGCGACTTCGCCTGCGGCTTGAATGAGTAGCTGGATCAGTTTTTTGGGAATGCTGTCCAGGGCCCCCACTTGAAGATGAGCGCGCCGTGCGAAGGATCCATTCTTCAATGCCTCTTGCATTTCATCGCCGAGTCGAAAAATTTGATTGGCGTATTCCAGAGCCGTCTGACCCGCTTCTGTTAGGGTCAGTTTTCTGTTCTCCCTGTGAAACAATTGCAGGCCCAGATTATCTTCCAGCTGTTTCAATTGCAGGCTGATGGCAGGCTGGCCGAGGAGAAGTTTCTTGGCGGCTTGCGAAACGCTCCCTTCCATCGCCACGGTCCTGAAATAATATAAATGCTGGTAATTAAGCGAATTCATGATGATATTTGCATTAATAAAATCAATATTAATTGTAAATATTATCAATAAAACCAAATTGAATGCAAGCCATCTTAACTAGTAAACAGGCGAAAAGACTGTGAGCAGTGCAGCTTGTTTAAGGTGGCGCGAGGGGAGCGTCTGGAGCGTGGGCCTGCTGGCAACGCGGCCAAACTTCGACGGTTCCCAGCGCTGAATCTCTAAAAGACAGTCTCCATGGTAACGGATTTTATTAAAATTCAAGGAGGGTGTTATGAAAAACTCAATCAATCGATTTTTCGGTTTCGACAAAAACTCTTTGTTTCATGTTTTTATCCACGCAGGATTTATTATTGCGATCCTTGCGGGGATCATGACGATTTGGGTTTCTTACTTCTGGCAATGATCGTGAATTTTCGAGGAGGTGAGCGCTATGCTGACTGACATCTATTTGATTACGGTGATTGTTGTCCTATCCCTGATTGCGACGGGAGCGGTTCTAGCTTCAGGGAAAATTTTTGACTAGTCTTGCGGCTCTATCAAGTCGGGCGGACTTCGCCCGCTTGGTTAGAGCCGTAAGTTTTCAATTGCGTTTAAAGGGGTTGATAGCAGTGCGAGATTAGCTTTGCGGGTCCAGCGTCACGCTGGGCAGATTTCATCTGCTTAATAAAAGCCGAAACGTTTCAGTTGCGTCTAAAGGGGTAGATAGCAGAGAGATGACAGCGTTATGAGTCCAGCGTCACGCTGGGCAGATTTCATCTGCTTGATAAGAGCCGAAGATTTTCTGATTTCGCCCAAGGGGATGATAGCAATGCGGGTTAGCCTTATGGGTCCAGCGTCAAGCTGGGCGCCTCGCCGGGTTTGGTGGAATCGTAATTTTGCCCATCGTCCACAGCGTAATTCTTATTCTGTCCGTTCGGCACAGAAACCATGACAGATCCCTCGCATTTTTCAAAACCGTCGGTAGCGGTGAAATCGATTCGATAGACGCGGCCATTCCCGTCTTTGCCCGCTTCCGCGCGTAACAGAACCGAGTCCACAGGGTCGGCGACCTGAATGACGGCGTCGGGTCCGTTACTGCCATAGCCCTCGCCCAGCACCGGCTCGTCCTGCGTGACCTTCACGATATCGAGAATGGCAATATTATAAAAGTCTCGGTCATCGACGACATTCTTGATTTTGATGGCGTGCATTTTGGAATCAAGCGGGCGCAGGCTGACTTTGCTAGGTAGCGCGCGTTTGCAATTCGGCGGGTCGATGTCGCTGGCGACATGGACGATGACCGTATCAGGCGTCGAGGTTTTCGGGTCGTCCTTGTTATCATCTGTGACTTCCAGTTTGAAAATGAAGATACCGCCGCCGGGTTTAATGGGCGGCACGTCGAAATAGGGCGTGGGCGAATTCGCGCTTTTCAGCTCGACTTTGTCGCCGGTCAGTTGACTCCAGCGATAGGAGAAATTGTCGCCGTCGGGATCGTGGCTGGCGGAGCCGTTGAGCGTGATGGAGCTTCCCTGCCGACCGGTGATGTCTTCGCCTGCGTTGGCGACGGGGGGATTGTTGGTCGACGGTTTCGGTTCCGCGTGGAGCGGAGCGGCAGACAAAACCAGCAGGACGATGGATAGAATTCGTATCAGCATAAGTAGTGATCAATTAAAAAAAGGGGGAGGGGCGAAGCCCCTCCCCCCGATTGCTAGAGTTTAAAAAAGACTATCTCCTTTTACCAGACTTTTTCTTACTTTTCTTTCCCTTATCGTCATCCTTGTCTTTGTCGCCATCGTTGCCCCTTCGAGTATTGAAGGAAACATCGGTTTCTCCAAAGTCATTTCCGACGGTGACAGAGAAAGGAATCGGCGTGGAATAGGACAGTCCGCTCAGGTCGGTGCGTTTGACCTTGAGTTTGAATTTACCGTTTCTATCCACCTTCACCTCGGTAAGGCCGCTGTGTCCGCCTTTGTAGGTGTAGGTAACGCCCCGGTCTCGATCTTTATCCTTGTCCTTGTCTCTGTCTCCTCCTTTAACAGTGAAGGAGCCTGGAGGCAAGTTCCAGGTGAAGCCGTTCAAGGTGATGACAACCGGATCGGTGAGCCAGTTCAGGCCGTCGCCGTTGGAAAATTCAGTGAATTTTCCATCGATCTGCAACCAGTCTTTCGGCCCTCGATCATTGTCCTTGTCTTTGTCCTTATCCTTATCCTTGTCGCTGTCGCCTCGATGAATTTTCAACTTGGTTTTGAAAATGTTGATATCGAGATCGAAAGGACGAACCGTTACCACCTGCGTAGCGGTCGAGGTGTTGCCCGCCGCGTCTGAGGCGGTCCAGGTGACGGTGGTCGTGGAGTCGACCGGGAAGCCTGCGGCTGGAGCGTCGTTGGTCAAGCTAACAACGCCGACAGCGTCGGTTGCAGTCGGCGAGCCGAGAGCAACCGTAGTCAGGGTTCCCGTAGCGCCCGTCGTTACATCAGCCGGAGCTGCGAGAGCGGGAGCGATCGTATCCTGAACCGTTACGTTTTGCACTGCGGTGGACGAGTTGCCTGCCGCATCGGTCGCCGTCCAGGTCACCACGGTTGTGGAGTTGGCGGCAAACGTTGCAGGCGCATCGTTGGTCAGAGAGACGACTCCAACAGCATCCGTCGCCGAAGCGTCCGCTGAAATGTTGATGGCCATCGTCGGTCCTGTCGCTTCCACCGTACGATCCGTCGCAGTGACTACCGGAGCGATGGTGTCCTGAACCGTCACGTTTTGCACCGCGGTGGACGAGTTGCCCGCCGCATCGGTTGCCGTCCAGGTCACCACGGTCGTGGCGTTGGCGGGGAAGGTTGCAGGCGCATCGTTGGTCAGTGAGACCACGCCGACAGCATCCGTCGCCGAAGCGTCCGCTGAGATGTCAATGCTCATCGTCGGACCCGTGGCTTCCACCGTACGATCCGTAGTGGTGATGACCGGAGCGATGGTGTCCTGAACCGTTACGTTCTGTACCGCGGTGGAGGTGTTGCCCGCCGCATCGGTCGCCGTCCAGGTCACCACAGTCGTGGCGTTGGCCGGGAAGGTTGCAGGCGCATCGTTGGTCAGAGATGCAACGCCGAACTCGTCGGTCGCCGTGGCATCCGCCGAGATGTCAACGCTCATCGTTGGCCCGGTGGCCTCCACGGTTCGGTCGGTCACAGTGATTACCGGCGGCGTCGTGTCCTGCACCGTCACGTTTTGAACGGCGGTGGAACAATTGCCGGCGGCATCACAAGCCGTCCAGGTCACCACAGTCGTGGTGTTGGCGTTGAAGGTTGCAGGCGCATCGTTAGTCAAAGACACAACGCCGACAGCATCCGTCGCCGTGGCATCGCCAGAAACATCGACAGCCTGAGTAGGTCCTGTCACTTCCACCGTGCGATCACTCACGGTGATCACAGGCGCGATGGTGTCTGCGACGGTGATTTGTACCGTGTCGTCGCTGGTTTCGCTACCGTCGCTAACGGTGAGGGTGATGTTGTGCGTACCCGCCGCCAATGGAACGATGGGGTTGACGCCGCTTGCGGTGGCGTCGCCCGACCAGTCGTAGGTCAGCGGATCGTTATCTGCATCGGAAGAAGCCGAGCCGTCGAGCGTTACGTTCGAACCCGCCGGGCCTTCCTGCTCCACGGTTTGATCCGGACCCGCATCGGCGACCGGAGGCGTGTTGGTGTTGACGATGGTGACATCGACGGTGTCGGTGTCTGTGAAAGAACCATTGTCTACGGTCAACTCAAAAGTCGCCACCGTATCGACCAGCACCGCAGGCGCGGTGAATGACGGATTCGCCGAAGAGCTACCGGAGAGCGCCACTGCAGGGCCTGCTACCTGAACCCAGCTATAAGTCAGGGTTCGACCGAAAGGATCGGAGCTGTTGGTTCCATCCAGAGTCGCATTCGTTTCTTCATCCACGTTCTGGTCGCTTCCCGCATCCGCCACCGGCGGCGCGTTGACCACGTTGAGCGAGAAGTTACAGGAACCTTGCGCATTCTGTGAATCCGCGAAGTTGATGGTGACCGCATGCGAACCGGTTGTGGTTGGCGTGAAGTTGAAGGTCGTGTTGAAGGGATCGTTCTGAGTGGTTCCGCTCGACGGGACCAGAGTCGCGCCTGCCGGAACGCCGAGAGCGGTCATCGTCAACTGCGTGTCTTCGAGATCGTTACCTGTTGCGGAGATCGCAAACGCCTGACCCACGCCAACCGTGCTGTTCACCGGACCGTTCAGGGTACAGGTGGGGGCTTCGTTCAAAGCCAGTTGACCGTTCACTTCAATGATAAAATCCAGATCAGAGGTGAGGCCGCCTTCTGTGAGTTCCACCTGCAGCGCCCATTTGGATTTGTCGGCGGCTGAAGTAGCGTCCCAGGAGACCACACAATCGCTCGATACGCTGAGCGCGTTGCCTCCCGCGGTCGGATGCGTATTGTAACCCGCGTCGGTCGTGCCTGACAATGCAGCCAGTGAACAAGTTACGTTATTGCTGTCCGGATCGGCGAAGGGCAGAGCGACTGAATTGGGGCCTTGGGGCCATTGCAATTGCGGCGTGATGGACGAGATTGTTGAGCCGGTTTGCGAACCTCTCAAGTCCACCATGGTTTGCACTCGATAAATGGTATCGCTTCCATTAGACAGCGTGCTGATGCGGCAACAGGAATCGATTGATGCCCTATAGGGGCCGGTTCCAGGGTAAGTTTTGCTGAAGGTGTTCGTGTGGATGTTGTAAGATTCGCCGCGCAGATCACTCAGTGTGGCGACAACGGGGCCAGCTTGTCCCCATGTTCCATCGCCGAGCTCTACCACCTGACTTGTGGGCTGGACGCCAAAAGAACTCCGCCAGGCGGAGGTGACGGTGAACTGCACCGTCGTTGGCCCGGTTTTTTTCCAGGTGATTTGTCCGAAACGAAAATGGGTGGCGAAGGCGTCCGCCGCTCCCATGATCATAAAAAATAATGTCAGTAGTAAAACCAGATAGTGATTAGTTTTTGATTTCATTCCCCGTGCGCCCCGTTTTGTTTAAAGATAAATGTTTGATCCGCGATGTTTTGTGATGCAAGCCTCGTTAGCCTTGAATTCCCAAAGCCCTGCGCGCCATGGAGATATGCTCCTGAGCGTCCTGTTCATTCCCCGCGGTGCAGGCTTTTTCGGCCTCGTCGCGCATATAAGTCGCTTCTTTTCTAACGCCGTCCGAGACGTTGGCGTTTTCCAACTGCGTGTCCAATACTGCCAGTTCTGAATGGCAGTCGCCGGCAAAGGCAGGAGCCGCCATCATCAGAAGCGTCGCAAGCGCTAAAACTAGTTTTAATTTCATGAGAGGTTTCCTTAATAAAGTGAAGATATATAAATAATCTATGGACAGACTGAAAAGCGTTGATTGAGAAAATGCTGTATCCTAAAGTGACCAAATAGGCTTTTATTGCAAATAGCTTGATTAAACTACCCCAAAAAGGTCGTTTTTGCAGTAAAAAACTCCGGTTTATCAGGTCTATTTGCCATTAATGTCAAAAATTTCAACTAGATGCGGCGATTGTGCCAATTTTTGATAATTTTCAAAAAATTAGCGAGTGGTCCCCGAAAAAATTTATTGTAGAATAGCCGGGCTGTTCACAGCGAAACCTTAAATCGCCGAAACATGAAAATGAATCTATTCTTTATAAGAGCGCCGCATCTTCTGAAAATTTTGTGCCTCGCCGGAGCGCTGAGCCTAACGGGAGCGTCATTCGTTTCCGGGCATGGACCGGGCTTCCCCAAGGTGGGAACCATCGCACAAACTGCCAATGGCGTCGCCATTCAAGTGAAAGATCAGAAACTGTTCGATGTAGCGCAGGCGCTGGAACAGGTCACGGGAGTGAAATTCAGGGTCGCCGGGCATTTGGGACTGGACCTCATCAGCGCAGACATCAACCAGCCCGACTGGCCCTCCGCCATTCGTCGCCTGCTGGTCAACTACAGCACGGTGGAGATCGGATCCAACCCGCTGGGCAAGGTGATGATCCTCGACCGAACCGGAGATATGGAAATTGTGGATGAAGGGCAAGCCCTCGCGCAGGAAAACAAAAGCCCCGGGGGATTCGCCTACCGACCCGCCAAACGCATTCAGAAAAAAATCTGGGCCAAAGAGCGCATCCCCTACACAAAGGCCCAGCTCGAACTCCTGCTGGGAGATACTTTCCGCTCCGCCATCCCCGAAGAAATTTTTCACGACCCCAGCTTCCGCGCGCTGTTGACGCGACACGAAATCAAGAAGCCCGAAGACCTGGCGCACTTACCCAAAGCCATGCAGGTGAAAACGGAAGCGGGAAAACTCTATCGCGTCCTGCAAAAAAGAGAATACCTCCAGCAAAACCCGCGCTGAGCCGCGTGTCGCGGCAGACTGATGGAGAAACCAGAGGTCGAAGGATCACAGTCTGAATTTTCCCGGCGCTGAGCCGCTTGTAGCGGCCCTTTGCAATAGATCGCGCGACATCGCGCTTTCGTGCTGAAGTCTTGCCCGATCCGATGGCGCAAGACAGGCGCGGGATTTCGCTTGTCGGCGTCTTGCGTTTCAATTAACCTTGCATCGTAGGAGATTGAAACGTTTCAAATTACAGCGAGGAATTGCCCATGATAGATTTTGTAGCGACATTCATATTTTTCTTCGCTGTCATAGACCCCATTGGAACGGTCCCCGTCTTCATCGCCGTGACAAAAAAATTTGACGACGCCGCGAAACGCAAGATCGCTCTTTATTCGACGCTGGCCTCCGCCGGGATCCTGTTGTTCTTTGTGATAGCCGGTGAGATTATTTTGACAGCGATGCAGATTCCGCTTTCAGCCTTTCAGGTTGCGGGTGGGATCGTGCTGTTCCTGTTTGCATTGACGATGATCTTTGGCGAAAGCAAGCCGGAAGAAGAAGTGCGACTGGTGGAGTGTAAAAAAGAAACCGCCATTTTTCCTTTAGCCGTCCCTTCCATTGCAGGGCCTGGAGCCATGCTGGCCGCGGTGTTGATGACCGAAAACTCGCGTTTCAATATCTCCGAGCAGGCGCAAACTGTGGGAATGATGTTATTGGTCCTGCTCATCGCTTACATCCTGATGCTGGCTTCCAACTGGATCAATCGGCTCATAGGGAGTAGCGGCGCCAGCGTCGTCAGCCGGGTGATGGGCCTGATCCTCGCCGCCGTCGCCACCACCAACACCCTTGCGGGCATCAAGGAATATTTCAATTTGTGAGAGCGCGCCAGACCTGTCGCTTCGTTACTGGCAGATTTCTGGGCAGAAGTGGATCAGGTTTTAAAAGAGAAAGGAATCATCCAATGAGTACATTAAAAATTGGAATTGCTAATTATGGTGAAATGAAGGCGCGCACCTTGGCTATTGCCAGCGGGAAAATTAATCCGAAGCGTAATGACCCGAAAGTGTGGTTTACGTCCATGGAGAGCTTTGCCAAAATTTTGTCTGACAGGAACCGGGTTTTGCTCGACCTTATCCTGGAAAAAAATCCGGGTTCACTTGCAGAGCTTGCAGAACTATCAGGACGCGCCAAATCAAATTTATCGCGCACCCTTCACACCATGGAACGTTATGGCCTGGTTCGGCTCAAGAAAGGAGTCAGCGGTAAAATCATTCCTCGCGTCCCTTACACAGATATCGTTCTGGATGTTTCGATCGGAGTAAAAAGATCACCCGCTTGATTTTATGTCAAGTGGAGCTTCTCGTCGCCGGGTCCTGGCGATAGAAACTCTGCAGGACCTGATAGAGTTCCGGATGGTAGAGCTTCATGTCTTTTGGTTCGCAAAAGAAATGCTCCGTCGCCACCGCAAAAAATTCCGCCTCGTCCGTTGCCGCATAACTGTCAAAGAACAGTTCCTCTCCCTGTTCCACTTGCTCGCATAGTTCCAGATATTCTTTCGAGCAGACTTCAGTCCAGCGTTGATATTCTTCGCGACTCGCCAGCGGCGGGGTGCCGTCGGCGCTGTCGTCGAGCATGTCCAGTTTATGGGCGAATTCGTGATAGACCACATTGTGTCCGTATTCGGGGTGGCGGGTTTCTTTCTTCACTTCATCCCAGACGAGTATCACCGGTCCGCCGTGATGATGCGCTTCGCCAAGAATGGGCATGGGGCCGCGCACGGGGTTGGTGACGACTTCGAAGAATCCGACCTTGCTCTCGGGTGAAAATACGGTGGTCGGGTAAACGTAAATAGATTCCACATTGCGATAGGAATCGTTAGGCAGGGCAAGGATGAGCAGGCAGGCATGGGCGGCAATGGTGACGCGAATTTCATCCGTTAATATCAGGCCATTGCAACCCGACCAGGTTTTTTCTGCGATAAAGATTTGGATGAGCTCCTGCAGGCGCTTTTTTTCATCAAGGGTGAGATGTTGGTAGTATTGAAGGTTTTTCTGAACCTGCTTTTCCCAGGCGCTGGGGAAAGGAGTCGCCAGTATTTTTTTCCGCTGATAATTCCTGAACCATTGCCACATACAATAAACTTCTTTCAAGGTGAGTTTGCGCCGCACCCTCTTTGAAAAATGGGTGTGAGTCCAGAATAACGATAGCGCCTTATTATATGAATACTGAAACAATTCTGGCAATAAGGGATGCATCCAATTTACCTTCGTGTACTTCTGTGAAAGGGATGGCAGAAGTTTGGATTCATCTGGGAGTTCTTTATAATCCAAATAGTCTCATTAGAAAAGGGGAGTCGCTTGCTCTCCAAAACCCATCGAGATATAGAGTGTGAATGAACTGAGTTCAAACGGATATCATCATTAGAAGAATTCAATGGAGTGGAAGAAAACCAGAAGAACCAATACAGGAGCGATCAGGCCTGCCGAAACCCTCCAGACCCAGAAGCCCGGGCCTTCCTTGATCCCGAGTTCGTTCAGGATCGAGTGTTTGGACATCACCCAGGAGGCAAAGAGGGCGATCAAAATCCCGCCGAGCGGCATCATGATATTGGTGACCAGATAGTCGATGTTCTCGAAAAAATTTTTTCCAAACAAAGTTTTGCCCGACCAAAGGTTGAACGAGAGTAGCGTGCCGAGTCCCAGGAGCCAGGCGCCCAGCCCGCCCAGAAGCGAGGCTTTGTTACGCGTCATATCATGATTTTCCACCAGCCAGGCGACCGTCGCTTCTATCATTGAGATTGCCGAGGTGAAAGCGGCCAGCAGGAGGAGCATGAAAAACAAGGCGCCGAACACTTGTCCCCCGAACATATTTCCAAAGGCGACGGGCAGGGTCTGAAAGATCAGGCCGGGGCCGGATGCGGGTTCCAGCCCGTGCGCGAAAACGATGGGGAAGATGGCCAGTCCCGCCAGTATGGCTATGGCGGTGTCTGCGGCGGCGATCATGAAGCAGGCTTTGGGAATCGATATGCCACGCGGCAGATAGGAGCCATAGATCATCATCGCGCCCGACGCCAGGCTGAGAGTGAAAAAGGCCTGTCCCATTGCGATCAGAATGCTTTCCCCTGTCAGTTTTGAAAAATCGAAATCGAACATGAAGCGCAGGCCTTCCATGAATTTTCCCGTGGAGAGGGCGTAGGCGAGAAGGGTGAGTATCAGGATCAGCAACACAGGCATTAGAATTTCTACCGCCTTTTCGATTCCTGTCTGCACGCCTTTGGCGACGACGAGCAGGGTCAGCAGGCTGAACAGGCTGTGCCAGAACAGAAGGGTCCAGGGTTGGGACAAAAATTGATTGAATATTTTTATCGAATCGTCGGGACTGATATTTTGAAATGTCCCGAGTCCCATTTGCAGTCCGTAGGAGAAGACCCATCCTGAAATCACGCTATAAAACGAAAATATAATGAATCCGGATAGCAGACAGAGCCAGCCCGTGACGGCCCACATGGGGTGGCTTTTATTTTCTTCTACGATGTTGCTTATGGAGTTGATCGGATTTTGACGACCGTAGCGTCCAATGGCGACTTCGGCAATGATCAGGGGCAGGCCTAACACCAGCACGCAGATGAGGAACACGAAAACAAAGGCGCCGCCTCCGTTTTCTCCGGCGATGTAGGGGAATTTCCAGATATTTCCCAAACCAATCGCAGATCCCGTCGCGGCAAGTATGAAAGTGAAACGCGAGGACCATTCGCCATGAATCGACTTGCGGGGTTTGCTCATGGATGCTTTCGTGAAGTGAATTGATAAGTCCGCAAACAAGAGCCAACTCGGGCTCTTCTATAATTTAGGCCGTTTCCCGTATTATGGGTCTTTTATTAAAAATATTTAATCCTGTAAAAGTCGCTATTTCCCCAAATAGAACTAAATTAATAGGGTGGATAGAATGTCTCCGACCGGTTTGAGAGCGGCAGGATATCTATCTGCGAGAAATCAATGCTAACGATCGCGGGGGATACACATGAATACTCCAAGGCGAAAAGATTTCGAAGTTTTCTGGGGAATTGTGCAAAAGGAAATCCACACTCACCCGGTCATAGTCGACAACTCCTATTGCAAATGGTTTAAGAAGGGAGAGGCCAGCGAAGCGCAGATCATCGATTTGTTCGAGCAATTCGCCGTGTTTTCAAAATGGTTTTTGCTGGCCCAGTTGATGCGGTTGCTGAACGCTTCGGACCGGGAATCTGAAACGCATGCGCGTTACATATTAGCGAATGAACTGGGTGTTGGCATCAACCCCGACGGATCGACCGAAGAGCAACCCTTCAAAACGCGTTGGGCTCATATCAACTGGCTGAGGGATACGGCTCGTCCCTTGAATCTGGACCCAGACAAACTGGGCAGTTGGGAATCTTCATCGCCGCAGACCAAGGAATTTATCAAGGGACTCGAATCAACCTATGGCAGTAAAGATGGCGAGTTTGGACGCGGTGCGAGTTATGCGATTGAGACCTGGGCCGCCTGGGGGATCGGAAAGGGAGAGGAAGCGGAGGCAGATAATTTCTGGAAGGAATTAATCACAGGGCTTGAAATTTATAACGACAGAAAGGCATTGTCCGCGGATCAAAAAATTCCTCTCGATTTTTTTCAGTTTCATTTCGATAGCGAAAAGGGGCACGGCGACAACGTTCTTGAAGAAATGAGAGATGCTTATTATAAGCCTGAATTCGATCATAAAAAGTTTCTGCGGGGAGGGCATCAGGCTTTGGACGCGATCCATACTTTCTGGCTGGGCCTGGATCAGTCGCGAAGAGGCTTATAACAGGGGCCTGCCGTCGGTTTCATCGGCGGGAGAGTTCGCCCGCTTGCATTCGTTCGAATTCAGAGCGATTCATGGGCGTGCTTTATTGTTTCAAACTCCCGCAGGCAGTCAGGATTGGACAGGGCCATCAAATTGTTGACGGCCCTGTTTTCGAAAATATTTTTAACGCAGAGCTCCATCTTTTTGCCATTCATTGTCCGGGGAATATCAGCGACCTGATAAATCGCATGAGGGACATGCCGGGGGCTGGCTTCGGTTTTTAAGGCGGTCTTCATTCGGATCTTGAGAGAATCGCTCAACGGCATGTCCTTTTGCAGGACGACGAACAGGATCATTTGAATATCGTTTTTATTCTCGACCCCTATCACCAGACTGTCCTGCACGCCCTCCATTTTTTCAATCACTCGGTAAATTTCAGCGGTCCCGATGCGCACCCCTCCGGGATTCAGGGTGGCGTCGCTTCTGCCGTACACGATCACGCCGCCATGATCGTTGATCTCAATGAAATCGCCATGCAACCAGATTCCGGGAATGCGGCTGAAATAGGAGTTGAAGTAGGTTGCGTTGTCCGGGTCATTCAAAAAATAAATCGGCATGGAAGGGGCGGGCTTGCGACAGGCCAGTTCGCCCTTGGCGCTGCGTACTGGGCGGCCCGATTCATCCAGAGCGACGACGTCCATCCCCAGTCCCAGGCACTGTATCTGGCCTGCGCGCACCGGGAGCATGGGATTGCCCAGCATGAAGCAGGAGATGATGTCGGTGCCCCCGCTGATGGACGACAATTGAACGTTGGTTTTCACCTGTTCATAGACCCAGTGGAAATCTTCCTTGCTCAAGGGAGAGCCGGTGGACAGGATCGTTTTAAGACTTGTAAGGGAACTGCTGGCTTTCGGGCTCACCCCTGCCTGCTGGTTCATGGACAGGAATTTGGGACTGGTACCAAAAACGCTGATGCCGGTCTCGTCTATCAGGTCCCAGAGGACGTCGTAGGAGGGGAAGGCCGGGGAGCCATCGTAAAGAACGATGCAGGCGCCTTGCGCCAGAACGGAGGCGAGCCAGTTCCACATCATCCATCCGCAGGTCGTGTAATAAAAAACGACATCCGTGTCGTCGATGTTGCTGTGTAGCGCATGTTCTTTATGATGCTGGAGCAAGGCCCCGCCCGCGCCATGAACGATGCATTTGGGGCGTCCCGTCGTCCCGGAAGAATAAAGGATGAATAGCGGATGGTTGAAAGGGAGGGATTGAAATTCGAAACGGTCGGGGTTCCCTGTGCTTAAAAAAGATTCCCAGGAAAAACATTCGGCGATTGAAAGATCGGGGGCATGGAGCGTTTCATTGATGACAGGAACGCGGACCAGGTATTTGAGACTTGTCACTTCTTTGACGATAGAAGCGATCCTGTCATCTACTGAAAAAGTTTTCCCGTTGTAAAAATAGCCGTCGCTACAAACCAGTAGTTTGGGATTGATTTGCCCGAGACGGTCAATGACCCCTTGCGTGCCAAAATCCGGCGAGCAGGAACTCCAGACGGCGCCGATGGATGCGCAACCGAGCATGGCGATGAGCGTTTCGGGAATGTTGGGCAGGTAGCCGGCGACGCGGTCGCCGGGTTGAATGTCGAGCGCCGTCAAGGCCGAGGCGAATTGAACGACGTCCCGCTTCAATTCACCATAGCTCATCCTTGTCAGAGGCCGGTTCTCCAGTTTGCTGATGAGCGCTAGTTTTTCAGGCGGAGCCTGTAGCAAATTTTCGGCGTAATTGAGTTCAGCCCCTTCGAACCAGCGCGCCCCGGGCATGCTTTCCTGGGAGAGAATTTCATGCGGCGGTTTGCGAAATTTTATCCCGGAATAGACGCGGTAAAATTCCCAGAACTCCTTGTGATTCTCAACGGACCATTGATGCAGTTGCGAATAAGAGTTCAGGGATAAAGAGAACTCCTTGTTGACGGCGTTCATGAAATGAAACATGTTTGACCGCTCAACTTCTTCCGCGCTGGGTTCCCACAATATATCGTTCATTGGAAATCGGTCTGCAAAGAGTGGTTGATAAGCGGCTAAACCCTTTCAATGATCATTGCAAGCGCTTCTCCCCCTCCGATGCATAGACTGGCCAGTCCTCTCTTGAGATTTCTTTCCTGCAAGGCGTTGATCAGGGTCACAAGAATACGCGCCCCGGTCGCTCCAATGGGGTGACCCAGCGCAATAGAACCGCCGTGCACGTTCACCTTTTCAGGATTCAGCCCCAGCTGTTCGTTCACCGCCAGGGACATGACGGCGAAGGCTTCATTGATTTCGAACAGGTCGATATCGTTCACGCTCAATTGATTCGCCTTTAAGATTTTGCGAATCGCTTCTACGGGCGCCAATGCGAAGGTAGCGGGGGATTGCGCATGCGTTGTGTGGGCGATAATTCTGGCGATGGGTTTGAGGTCCGCCGTTTCCTTGCCGATGACCATCGCGGCGGCGCCGTCGTTCAGCTTGGCGCCGTTTCCCTTGGTGATGCTTCCCCGCTCCCGGTCGAATACCGGAGACAAGGAAGCGAAATCATCGAGATCGTCCGCAAAGGGTTGTTCATCCTTATCGATGACTGTCTGAACGCCCTTTTTCGTGAACGAAACACAGGCAATCTCCCTGGCAAATATTCCCGACTCCTGGGCGCGACGCGCGCGCGCGTAACTGTTGAGCGCATACGCATCCTGCGATTCGCGAGAGTAGGCGAGCTGTTGCCCCAGGGCATCGCTGAGCTGGCCCATATGCTTTTCTTCAAAAGAATCCCATAAGCCGTCATGGATCATGCTGTCGATCATCGAAGCGTTTCCGAGTTTATGACCCCTGCGCATTTGAGGGATCAGAAAGGGAGCGCGGCTCATGTTCTCCATGCCTCCTGCGACCACGAAATCCGCTTGCCCCAGTCGCACCGATTGATCGGCGAGGATCACGCACTGCAAGCCGGAGCCGCAGACCTTGTTGACGCTGAATCCTCCGACATGATCGGGCAGGCCGCTTTTTCGGGCGGCTTGCCGGGCCGGGGCCTGACCCAGACCGGCGGGAAGCACATTGCCCAGGTACACGGAGCCGATAGCATCCAGCGAAACCGCGCTCCGTTTCAAAGCCTCCGTAATCGCAACGGCCGCAAGATCGGGCGCCGAAACGGAAGACAGGGCTCCATTAAAAGCGCCAATGGGAGTGCGAACCGCGCTGTAAATATAGGAATGTTCCGCGTATTTCATTTTTTTTCAGGGCGTCCCAGCTGGAATAAATCGGATGTCTTAGCATAGTGATCCGCGCCCATCCTTCCGACATTCTTTAAAAGTTCAGGCGGCAGGCCTTTCTTCCAGTCCAGGTTCGAAAGGCTTTCAGATAACAAGATTTCCTTGACGTTGCCCAGAACCAGGGTGCCGACTCCCGCCCCTTCGCCGAGCTTGACCGTTTGGTTGAGCTCGCAGATGAAATTGACCGCGCTGTCTGCGATCAGTCTTGGCTCGTTCGGGCCCCGGTCGATAAAGGCGACATCAGCTTCCACAAATTCGTCTACCTCCGGTCCAAAAGGCGCCGAGCTGACATTAGCGCTGTTTGCATTTTCATAGGACACGTTGCCGACAACGTATTTTCCAGTCGCCTTGATGTTTCTCAGAGTGTCTTTTTCCGAACCGTCGCGATTGTAAATGATGGCGTTGGAAATGACCGGCGGATTGATCGAGCAGAGGTTGAAATAGCTGAACGGCGCCAGGTTATAGGTTCCCTTTTCAGACACGGTCGAAATCCATGCGATCGGTCGCGGTTGAACCACCGAGTTCATGAGATGATAAATCTCCACCCAGAAATGTTCTTCAGGTCGAATGGATACAAATTCCGTGGCTTTGCTCATGATGCGTCCTCTCTCCAGCTATTGGGATAGTCCGGGGCTTCCAGCGCCTCGCCTTCCTGCGTCAAATGCAGGGGGGAGAAGGTGTCCACCATGACGGCCTGTTCATCGGTTGATTTGGCGCCAATGGATTTTTCATACATTCCGGGATGCGGTCCGTGAGGAATTCCCGAAGGGTGATAACTGATCGATCCTTTATCGATACCCTTGCGACTCGTGAAGTTTCCCGAGACGTATAGCAGAAGTTCATCGCAATGCACCGACGAGTGATAGAAGGGGCAGGGAATGGCCTGCTCGTCAAAATCAAGAAGCCTCGGCAGAAAACTCATGACGGCGAAACCTCCGCCTGAAAAGGTCAAATGAGAGGAAGGGGGCAAATGCACGCGCCCTGTTTTGGGTTGTATGTCTTTCAGATTGATCGCAAAGGGATAGACAAAACCATCCCAGCCCGACATCTTGAAGTAGTTCTTCGAATAGAAAGTGCGAGTGTATTGTTCGCTCCGTTTGCGAATGATCGCGCATGCCTGGTCCGACTCAAACAGTTCGGCGTCCCATTCGGGCGTCTTGAAACTTCTTTCAGAATAGGGCGCATCCATTTTGAACTGTCCCCTGTCATTGATAAATTCTGAAGGGATGCCGACGCCCTCCCTGGCTTCAACAAATATCATGCGCGCTTGTTTGGAACCGCTGAAGCGGTAGGGGCAGGATCGAGGGATGATAAAATAATCTCCTGCGACCAGGGACAGTTTGCCAAACAGCGATTGCAATTCAATCTGCCCGTCGCGCAGGAAAAAAAGCTCGTCGGCGTCGTTATTTGCAAAGAATGCGCTCTCTTCTATTTCCGGGTGACACAAGCCATAGGTCAATGATTCATTAAAAGCCAATACCTTGCGACCGGATATATAGTCCCTGCCGGAATCAAAGCGCAGACTCTGAAAATGCCTGCGTTGCAATTTTTGAGGGTCCCGTTTGCGATAATCCGACCAGGCGGCTTCGAGGTAAGTTTCCGATTCCACTTCCTGCGTGGGCGGATGGTGCAAATATAAAATTGAGTAACTGTCCTCAAAACCTTCGCGCGTGAAACAATATTCGTTGAGCAACTGCTTGCTTGAGGAATAATGAGCGATATGGTGCATCGGCGGTACATTGCCAAATTTAAGATATCTAAACATGAATCAGCCTATCCAATGAGTGAGTTGTCCCAGGTTTTCAATTTCCAGAATGACCTCGTCTCCTTTTTTAAGAAAGCGGTCCTGTTCAAAACCGCAACCGGTGCCTACCGTACCGCTGGAAAGCACGTCGCCGGGATACAGCGTCTGATCTTCAGAGGCGTAGGCGATCATTTGTTCGAATGTGAAATGTGAGTCGCCGCTGTTGCCCTGCGACCAGAGTTCGCCGTTCACCCAGGCGCGCATGGATAAATTGCGCGGGTTCCCGATTTCATCGGGGGTGACGAGACAAGGGCCCAGGCCGGTATTGAAGTCTTTGGCCTTGGCGGGGCCCAGGCCGACGCGCATGATTTTTTCCTGAAGCGCTCGAGCGCTGAAATCGTTGACGATGGTGTAGGCGCCAATATATTTCGAAGCCTCTTTCACTGAAACGCGAAAGCATTTTTTTTTGATAATGATCGCCAGCTCCAGTTCAAAGTCTTTCTTACTCTCCCCGGCGGGAAAGTGCACGAGCGACCGGTCGCCGGAAAAACACCGCGTCGATCCGTTGTACCAGACAGGTCCGTCATACCATTCGGGGACCATTTCCAAACCGCGTTTGGCGCGGCAGGTTTTGACATGTTGTTCAAACGAATAAAAAGCCAGATAAGCGCCAGGATCTTCTATGGGAGGCAACAGGGTAACGCTGGTCATGGGGACGGGTTTCTGGCCCACAATGCGCTTCCATGCATTGCTTTCTTCAGCAAGAAATTCCAAAGCCGTCGTCGTGATCATGCCATTCATCGGGTAAATGAGCTGATCGCGCAAAAGTCCATGCTCGGGCTGGTCCTTGTTGAATAGATACCGCACAAATCTCATCGCTTGCTTTCCTCGGACTCAATGGCCTCGAACAGCGCTCTAAAATTTCCCTCGCCAAAACCTTGATGACCCTTGCGCTGAATCAGCTCATAGAAGAACGGGCCTGCGTTATCCTCGTCATAAAGGAGCGAAGCGTCCTTTAGAAAAATCTGTAATAAATATTTATCGTCCTTGCCATCCACGAGGATGCGATGGTCTTTTAAATCGCTCAAGGCCTCATCAATCTGTGCCACATTGCAGGATCGCAGGCGGTCCATCAGCAAATCATAATACGAGTCGGGAGTGTCGAGAAATTCCACCCCCTGTCCTCTCAGACGGTTCACCACGTCGATGATAGTTTCGACTGAAAAGGCGATGTGCTGAATGCCTGCGCCGTGATTCCGGTCAATAAAAGTTTGAATCTGGGATTCATTGAAATGCGGGCATAGCGGCTCATTCGTGGCGAATTTGATTTTGCTCGCCGGATCCCACATCACCCGCGAAGTCAAACCAGTGCCCTCCCTGCCGGTGCTGTAATCCGGCGTATGAAAGGCAACCCTCCAGTACTCCTCCATACCCATCACATGCTCAAAAAAATTGGCGATGGGATACAAGGTGCGGGCGTTGATGGTCAGATGATCGATTTTTTTCAGCGCCGATGTCGTATCATTCGCGCCCGGCAAGGACTCGAACAGAGGGATAGCGTTTTCGTCTCCAGAAATTTGAAGAAAAGAAAACTCCAGAAAGCCAATCGGCGTGGTGATGGTGATGAATCGGTGACAGGTCCCTTCACTCTCCAGAACCTTTTCTTCGTGGATGAAGGTCGCGTCGTGATCCTGCAGGTATTTGATCGTCGCCTGCAAATCCTCAACGAGAAAAGTCACCTTTCGGATTCCCGGCGAAAGCGTCTTTAAAAATCTTGCGGTGTAGGCGTGCGAAGATAAAGGCGAAGAAACCAGAATCTTTATTTTATTCGCTGAAAAATACACCCCTCTGCTTGAGAAAATTTTCTCCCACTCCGGGGTGGACCGATGCGATTCTTTGAAGCCCAGTTTGTTGATATAAAATTCGCGGCTCCGATCAAAAAAATCCACCACAAACTCAAACGAATAAATCCTGCGAATGCCAAGAGGGGAACCATAAGCCATGATATCAACTCCCTTCAAAAATGAACGACACGCCCGCAAAGGTAAGGAAGCAAGCGGGATGAAATTCAACCTCGGATTTATGCCAAACTAAAATAAGCTCCACTCTTTAATCTATAGACCAAACCGAAAATTATCAATAGAGCAAAAAAAGATTGTAAATATAATGAGGTGGAGAAAAAGCGATCCAAAAAGAAAAATCAGGAGGGCAACCAGGGATTCATAGTTTTGATAATCTATGATGGACCTGGCCTGCTTCATATAGCGCTGGGGCTGGCGCCCACGTTCAGTTTGATCCCTTTTAAATTTTCCATGATGATTGAATCCGGTGAGTTATAGATATTTCAACAGCGCAGGGTGACAGAGCAGACGGTTCATTCTTTGCGGTGAGAGAGTTGCCAGAGACAACAGCAATGCGACAAAGGAAAAATCCGCCAAGCAGAAGGATAATGTTTTTCCCCCTGAAAATCCAGAGGAGAACCCGACTTAATTGACGAAACAGAAGAGATCAGGAACCGGCGGAAGGAGAGCAAGCGCTTGCCGGATAGTTCCGTCACACCCTTATTTTTGATCACCTGTCTCAGCGGGGAAGTCTGCCGGGAAATAAGATTGAGGTGGAACCCAACGCCTTCATTAACTAGTATATGTATATTAAACAATTAAATCTTTCTTCCACTACTTGGTGAGCCAAAACATGGAACCCCAAACACTTAGCAAACTAATAAATTTTGTCAGGCCTGAAGATTTAATGCCGCATGGGCAATGTTTGTTATGGAAGCCCGACTTGCTGGGCCTGCATGTTCTATCAGATTTGACCATAGTCTTAGCCTACTACAGCATCCCCATCGCATTGGTTCAGTTGGTAAGGAAGAGAGAGGATTTGTCATTCGGGTGGATTTTTATTCTTTTCGGTCTATTTATTTTTCTTTGCGGAACAACTCATTTAGTGAGCGTGATCACCATCTGGAAACCGTTTTACTGGTATGAAGGATTCCTTAAGCTGGCTACCGGCGTGGTTTCTCTGGTAACCGCTGTTCTTGTCTGGCCTTTGCTGAAACAGGCTCTCAAACTTCCCAGCTCAGCGGAATTAAAACTGGTCAATGCAACCTTGCAGATGGAAGTTGATAAAAGAAAAGAAGCTGAAAAAATTGCCATACGCGCCAAAGAGGAAGCCGAAGAAGCCAATCTGGCCAAATCCATCTTTCTTGCAAATATGAGCCATGAAATCCGAACCCCTTTGAACGCGGTTCTTGGTTACTCGCAAATGCTACTGAGGCAAAGTGATATGGCGGCAAATGTCAAAGATGCAATCAAAACCATCGATACCAGCGGGAAGAATCTTCTAACCATGATCAACGAGATTTTGGATCTCTCCAAAATTGAGGCGGGCAAAATGGAATTGAATGTTTCCGCCTTCGACCTCAAGGAATTGCTGGATCATGTTTCAAGATTGTTCGAGCCGCGTTGCAAGGAAAAGAAATTACAGTGGAATGCAAAGGGCTTTGACGATTCAGTTGTGGTTTATGGCGATGAGGTCAAGTTGCAACAAATCTTGATCAACCTTCTGGGCAATGCTGTCAAATTCACGGACTCGGGAGAGATAAAATTTTTTGTAACCCCCTTAAAAGATAACCAATATCAGTTCAATATTATCGACACCGGACAGGGAATTCCGGTTCAAGCCCAGGAAAAGATTTTTAATGCATTTCAACAGGATAAAGCGGGGGAGCAAAAAGGCGGAACAGGGCTGGGGCTAGCCATTGCCAAAAAACAACTAGAGCTGATGGGATCGGACCTGTTTTTAAAATCAGAAACGGATTCAGGCGCCGAGTTTTATTTCACTTTGACGCTTCCGCCCGCGGCAAAAGATACTACAGTCACTCGCGTTTCTCCCATAGTAGATAGCCGAACCATTTTGCATTTATCCCCCGGTCAAAAAGTTAAGGCATTGATCGTGGACGATATTGAAAACAACCGACAACTGCTCTCCCAAATGCTGATGAATATTGGCGCTGAAACTGTTGTTGCCGTAAACGGCAAGGACGGAATAGAAAAAGTAAAAGAACACCAACCCGACATTATTTTCATGGATATGAGAATGCCCGTCATGAACGGCGAAGATGCGATTCAAGAAATCCACAAGGAATTTGGCAAGGACCGTTTTAAAATCGTGTCATTAACCGCAGACATTATTGGAAAGAATCGGGACTATTATTTGTCCATAGGTTGTCATGAACATATGTCAAAACCCATACAGGATAATGAAGTCTACAGATGTATTGGCAAATTGCTGAATGTTGATTTTGTTTATGAAAACGAGGATCCACCGTCGCAAGAAGAGGCAACGGAGGAAAAAGAGTTCGATCCCGCTCAATTCTACGCGCCAGAGAATCTGCAATCCAGGCTTATACAAATGGCAGGGCTATGCAACGTAACAGAACTTGAAATAATCTTGAAAGAGATGGAGCAAACAGAGGAAGTGTCAGAACTCCTGGTCGAGCATTTGAGAGAATTGAACAAGACCTACGATTTCGATGAAATTATCAAGGTGATGGAACGCGTGCCCAATACCAAAGGTTAAAACGTGAAACCGATCAATTCATAAGCGCAATGACAGATCAGTTCTCATCAGGCAAAATAGAAACGGAATTATTGGATCGGTATCAAAACGAATTTACCAGTTCACCGGAGTGGGCTTTCCCATCGAAACAATGGGACAACTCAAAAAATCCCCTCCGAAAACCCTTCCCACCATCCATTCCTTTTGTTGGGAAAAATTATAATCAGGCGCCAAAGAAAATCGTCCTTTATGCCAGCGCCGAGAATTTAGCGCATTATGAGCGGAAGCCAGAAACCATCCCGGATTTTTTATGTGATGATCGAGCTTGGAACAGGCACCGAGCGGCCAACGTGGAAGGCTGGGATAAATTCTTCCCCAGATTGCATATAGGACCCGTTGAAAATGGGAGTTTGCTTTGTGCGGTTCTGTTTATTTGTAATTCGCTGGGGCTTGACTCTCCAAAAGACCCAAAACTGTTTTTGGAAAACCTGGCGGTAGCAAATCTGGGAAAGTTTTCAATTGCGGGTAACAAAAGCGTGGATTATGCGGGAAACATCAGAATGCTAAAACCATCACTTCCATTTTTTCAGGTGGATTTGGAAGTTCTTCAACCCGATATTCTGATCCTTCCCAAAACCATGCACGCGCATCAGATTGTAAGAGACCTGATTTCGGAAATAGTCCCGAACACGCATGTTATTCCAGTTCTACAATTCAATAGTACCGTAGTGAACATACATTTAAAAAGAAACGACCTTCAGGCCATTGAGCTAGCCGCTCAGTACAAGGGAACAGTCCTGGAAGAATGGACAAACCATTTGACTGGTTATAGGAAGGGTTATCCTTTTAGATATTATTCCGAGTTGGAGTCGATTTAAGTGAGGCCGTGCGATTCTGCCCCAGCTCCCTTAGCCCGCAAGCAATAACTACTTTTGATAAATAGCGTAATACCGTGCTTTAGCGCCAAAATGGGGACAGAATGAAGCAGTTATATGATCAGTTTTGTGGAGTAAGAAAAGCGATTGGTGATGATATCAAAGTCTTGAATCCAAAAGGATACTTTTAATAGGTGGCGGAATTCTTAAGACGCCATTCTTATTTATACATTTAAAACGAATTTCAACTTTTTCTGTCCGGCTATTAGATGGAACAATTTCCGCTTTAATATTAGGGTCCAAGAATTCGACCTTTAGTTTTGGCTTAATTCGCATTTGAGACTTAAAAATCAGTCTGTAAATTCCTTGATTCGGCTCCCAGTAATATATCGCGCCCTGTGTGTCATTCAGCTTCTGGTGGAACTTGATCAAAGCTTTGTCTCCAGCAATTTGCTGAGACCCATAAACTCCGTTTCCAGGAACAGCAGTAATAAAACGGTCTTGAAATCCGTTTTTTATTTCGGTTGGCAGAACATCTTTGAAGAGGGCAATACTAAACCACTTATGATAAGTAACCATTATTATTGGTGATTTATCAAATATGAAAGAATATGGGACAATGACAAGATTGAATGTTATTCGGTCATTTAAATCTGAGGGCATCTCCATGACAGTGTCATCAGTCAATTCCTCCGTCAAAGGGGTAAAGCTCTCAAAAGAAGGGATCGAAATCCATGTGAGTGTTTGGGGTTTTGTTATTTCAAATATCGGTTCTGAAAATATTGGCTTGGCACTGCTTCCATGAAAATTGATCCTTCCGCTTGTGTGATAAGAAATGCGGAATTTATCTAGTGACTCCCCCACCAACAAAGGGTTGGAGTCCGGTTCTGTACTCCAAGACCAAAGCTCCGGGTTTTTAATCTCCCGATCAAAAATAACTATTAGCGAACCATCTCTTTGGGTTTCGAATTTTATACGAAGGAATTTGAAAATTTGATTATTATAGCGGATCAGAATTCTTGGCATTTAAACTTCCCCGTTAGTACCATTTGGTTGGGTAGTAATATTTGCGGCTTACTGCCCTTAGGGATTTTGAATCCTATTATTAGATTAATTAGTTTCGGCATATTTATATTCAATTTAACAGTAAAATAAAATTGAACGTCCGTTTTGGGTCATAAACAGACATTTCTGAATATAACCATAAGCGAACACAAAGGTTCAAATTAGTTATTTTCTTTGATTTTCCTGTTTCTTATCCTAACTAATCTGTCTGCATAGCGCCTGCGCAAAGAAAAACGGGTTACGAATGATTTTCGTAACCCGTTGTTTTATTTGGTGGGCCGTCTCGGGGTCGAACCGAGGACCTACTGATTAAGAGTCAGTTGCTCTGCCAATTGAGCTAACGGCCCGGATTTTGTTCGTTTGGGGTGGGGTCTGGTTGTCTGCGCGTTTCGGGCCGGGTTCGGGCTTTTGTCTGCTTCCCCTGCTTGTTTGCGGCCCTGCCGGACAGCGCGGATACTTGCCTGTTCATCAATATCGGGAAAATATATCACAACTGAACGGGATTGTGAAAGCTAATCGGGGGGAGGGGGCGATTTGCCGGGTTTCTGGGTCGGGGAAATTATTTTTAGTTTCATGCATAATAAATATTGATTGTGGATTTTTTATGTTAGAATGTAGTTGTCAAAAAGGGTTGTGAAGATTTATGGTTAAGTGAATCCCTTTAGTAGGTTGTTCGCCCTGAGTTAAGTTTGATAAGGTATTTTAATTGATTCCTATTCGTCTTTCCTCTATATGGCTCGCTAAAAGTACTTGCATGGATCCAACCCAATATTAAAGCCGGGGATGAATACGGCAGATTAGCAGGTTTTCATTCCCGATCATTTGTTAGGAGAGTACCAGATGGCTGAAGGAAGAGTTAAGTGGTTTAATGAGAGCAAAGGGTATGGATTTATCGAGTCGGATGAGGGGGAAGATTGTTTCGTACATTTTTCTGAGATCCAGACCGAAGGTTTTAAAACCCTTCGTGAAGGACAGTTGGTAGAATTCGAAAAGGGAATGGGCCAAAAGGGTCCTCAAGCTTCTAAAGTTATCCCTAAGTAAATTTTAGTACGATTGTCGCCCGGCAGAGCTTAGGCTCTGCCGGGTTTTTTTTATGGTATTGAGCTTGTTTTCATTTAGGAGAGATGTATGGAATTTTCAGAAATCGTGCAGTCGCGCCGTAGCGTGAAGCATTACGACCCGGACCATGTCATCAGCGATGCGGTTCTAAAGGAAATTTTTGAAGAGGTGAGATTGTCGCCGAGTTCGTTCAACCTCCAGCATGCGGTCTTCATCTGCGCGCAGGATGCGGAGACGCAGAAGCAATTGCGCGAGGCGGCCTGGAACCAGCAACAGGTGGAGGATTGTTCGGCGGCGATCGTGGTGTGCGCGCGTCTGGACGCCTTTCAGGATGCGGGGGCCATGTGGCAGACGGCGCCGCAGGAGGTGCAGGATTTCATGATCCCCAACGCGATCAATTTCTACGAGGGGAAGGACCAGATTTGCCGGGACGAGGCGATTCGAAGCGCGTCTCTTGCGGCGATGACGTTAATGTACAGCGCGCGTGCGCGCGGTTACGATACGGGGCCGATGATCGGATTCGATCCGCAGGCGGTGTCTCGTATTGTTGAGTTGCCGAGGGATTGCATTCCGGTGATGCTGGTGGTTCTGGGCAAGGCCAAGGGCGAGCCGAAGCCGAGGCCTTATCGTCGTCCGGTTTCCGAAGTCGTGCGCAAGAACAGTTTCAAGGGGCCGGGGCTGGCTTGAGTCAGCCGTCGGTTTTTTTGAGGAGGGCGACGGCGTAAGCGGCGATGCCTTCTTCCCGTCCGGCGAATCCGAGTTTTTCGGTGGTGGTGGCTTTGATGTTGACGTCGTCTGCGTCCAATTTGAGGGCGCGGGCGATGTTGCTCTTCATCTGAGGAATGTGCGGGGCCAGTCGTGGCTTTTGCGCGACGATGATGGCGTCGATGTTGACGATGGAGCGGTTTTTTTCCGCGCAGATTTCGGCGACTCGTTCCAGCAGAAGGAGGCTGGATACGCCTTTCCATTTCGCGTCGGTGTCGGGGAAGTGCGCGCCGATGTCCCCGCCTCCGCAGGCTCCGAGCAGTGCGTCGCATAGCGCGTGCAGTAGCGCGTCGGCGTCGGAATGGCCGTCCAGGCCCATCGTGTGCGGGATGTCAACGCCGCCGAGTATCAGTTTCCTGCCTTCGACGAGTCGGTGCACGTCGTATCCGTTTCCAATTCGATACATAGAGATTCAGTGCGCGGCGACGGCGATCTGTTTGCGCGCTTCTTCGCGCGCCCAGGCGTCTGCGTTCAACACAACTTCAAGCGAGTCGAGGTCGACCGGCGCATGATTGTGCATGACGCTTCGGATGATCTCCGCGATATCCTTGTAGGCGATCTGTTCGTTGAGAAACGCGTCGACGGCGATTTCGTTCGCCGCGTTCAATACCGCGGGAATGGTCTGCCCCTGTTCCATCGCTTCCTGCGCCAGTTTCAGGCAGGGGAAGCGTTCATAGTCGGGCGCTTCAAAAGTAAGCTTGCCGATCGCCGCGAGGTCGAGGGATTCGAGTTCGCAGGGCAGTCGGTCGGGATACGACAGGGCGTAGGCGATGGGCACGCGCATGTCGGGAATGCCCAACTGCGCCATGATCGAGGTGTCGACAAATTCGACCATCGAGTGAATGATGCTTTGCGCATGCACGACGATATCGACTTGCGTGTCGACGCCGAACAACCATTTCGCTTCGATGTATTCCAGGCCCTTGTTCATCATGGTGGCGGAGTCGATGGTGATCTTCGCCCCCATTTTCCAGTTGGGATGATTGAGCGCGTCGGCGACGGTCACGTGATCCATCTGCTCTTTGCTGTAAGTGCGAAAGGGGCCGCCGGATGCGGTCAGAACGATTTTTCGGATGCGTTTATTCGATTCGCCGTTGAGCGCTTGAAAGATGGCGCTGTGTTCACTGTCGACGGGGATGATGTTGGATTTGCCCCGCGCTTTTTTCAGCACGAGTTCGCCGGCGACCACGAGGGTTTCCTTGTTGGCGAGCGCGATGTCTTTGCCTGCTTCGATGCCCGCCAGGGTGGACTCCAGCCCGGCGCTGCCGACGATGCCGGAGACGATCAGGTCGGCTTCGGGTAAAGAAGCGACTTGAATATTACCTTCCTGCCCGCACACGATTTCGATATTCTCGCCGGACAATTTATCTTTCAGGGCTTTGGCTTTGGACGGATCGAAAACCGCGATCACCCGGGGGCGAAATTTTCGGGCCTGCTCGGCGAGCAGGTCGATATTACCGCCTGCCGAAAGACCGCAGACTTTGAATTCAGCCGGATTGCGTTCGACGACATCCAGCGTGTTGACGCCAATGGAGCCGGTGGAACCCAGAATTGAAATGGTTTTCATGGAAGTATTCCTTGAATGGGCTTGTTTGCCATGTGTGCGCTCCGTCGGGCGAGATTCGTTGTTCAGGAGGCCAGTTTCAAATACAGGTAGAATGCGGGACCGGCGAATAGCAAGCTGTCGATCCGGTCGAGAATCCCGCCATGCCCCGGAAGAATGTTTCCGGAATCTTTCACGCCCGTGTTCCGTTTGAGCAAGGATTCAGCAAGGTCGCCAAACTGACCGATGATACCGCATATGAACGCGACAAGCAAACAATGGGACGGCGAAAGCTGGCTCAAATAGGTGAAGCCGGAGATCAGGGCGGCGATCATGCTACCGCACAAACCGCCGACGGCGCCTTCCCAGGTTTTATTGGGGCTGGTCTTTGCCAGAGGCCGACGTCCGAAATTGCGCCCGACGTAATAAGCCAGGGCGTCGCCGCTCCAGATGATGAGCAAAAGGAAAATAATGAGTTGCGCTCCCTCGGGCTGTTGCCGGATCAGCAGGAAAAAGCCGAGCAGTCCGCCCGTGTACATCGCCCCCATCAATGTGAAGGATATCTGGTCGAGAGCGATTTTTTCATTGTCCTCGCGAATGAACCAGGCCAGGAACAGCGTCAGGATTGAAATGAAAATCCACTCCATGAAATAAACGCCGCCAAAATAAAAATTCAGAACCATCAGGAAAGCCAGCAGGGTTCCTTCGACGACGAATCCGCCGACGCCGGAATGGGAGATCATCTGGTGGAATTCGATGTTGGCGATGACGGCGGCGAGGGCGACGAGTAGAAAAAATCCTAGGCTTCCTCCATACCAGAGAATGGCCAGAAGGACCGGTATGCCGACGGCGCTAGTGGCGATGCGAATCAACTCTCGTTTCCCTTCGAATGCGATTTAAGAATGAATGGTCTGCCCGGATCGGGCGATCTGTTCGCGAGTCTGACCGAAACGTCGTTCGCGTTTTTGAAAATCGATGATGGCGTTCAGCAGGTCCTCTTCACTGAACTGCGGCCACAAAACGTCGGTGTAATACAATTCAGTGTAGGCGGATTGATACAGCAGAAAATTGCTGATGCGTTTCTCACCGCTGGTGCGAATCAACAGATCCGGATCGGGCAGAGAGCGGGTGGCGAGACAATGTTCAAAGAGCTGGAAGTCAATGTCCTCGACTTTCAATTCGCCGTCGCGCACTTTTTCGGCGATGACTTTGACGGCGTCAAGAATTTCCTGGCGTCCGCCATAGCTGAGAGCCAGGGTCAGAATCATGCCTGTGCTATCGGCGGTGTAATCTTTGGCGTGCTGAATGAGGTTTTGGACCGTCTGCGGCAGTTCCTGAATGCGCCCGATCGTATTGAAGCGGATGTTTTCCTCTTTCATCCGGTCGAGTTCTTTTTTGAGGTAATAGTCCAGTATCTTCATCAGCGCCTTGATTTCAGACGCGGGACGTTTCCAGTTTTCATCGGAAAAGGAATAGAGGGTCAGGGCCTCGATGTGAATTTCCCGGCACAGAGTCACGATGCGATCCACCGTCTTCACGCCGGCGCGGTGTCCTTCAACGCGCGGCATGAAATGTTTGCGCGCCCAGCGACCGTTGCCATCCATGATGATGGCAATATGACGGGGCAGGCGATTGGGGTCGATTTGTTCGTACAAGGCGCCCGGAATCATGGTCAGACTTCCAGGATGTCTTTTTCTTTGGCGAGAGCGATGGCCTCCGCTTCGGCGCTGAACTTGTCGGTCATCTTCTGGATTTCATCATGGGCTTTGCGGCTGTCGTCCTCAGACACTTCGCTGTTCTTTTCCGCCGCCTTGATCTTGTCGTTCACTTCGCGGCGAATATTGCGCAGGGCCACTTTGCATTCTTCACCGTGCTTTTTGACTTGCTTGGCCAACTGCTGGCGGCGTTCGCTGGTCAATGGCGGGATGGTGAGTCGAACGAGCTTGCCGTCGTTGGACGGCGTCAAGCCGATGTCTGAAGTCAAAATGGCTTTTTCGATGTCCTTGATGATGGATGCGTCCCAGGGTTGGATGGTGATGGTCTGGCTGTCAGGAGCGGCGACCGTCGCGGCCTGGTTGATCGGCGTCGGGGTTCCATAATAAGAAACCTTGATGTCGTCGAGTATTCCCGTAGTTGCGCGGCCCGTCCTCACTTTTCCCAGTTCGATGCGCAAATGCTCAAGGGAGAGTTGCATCTTTTCCTTGCAGTCTTTTTTCTGTTCTTCAATCATGGTCAAACCCCTACAGTGGTTCCAATTTTTTCACCCATCAAAGCGCGCCGAATGCTGTGTTTCTGGCGCACGTTGAAAATAACCATGGGCAGTTTATTGTCCATACATAAGGACACCGAGGTGGAGTCCATTACCTTCAATCCCTTGTTCAAAACATCAATGTAGCTGAGATGATCGAATTTAACGGCGTTCTCGTCTTTCATAGGGTCGGAAGAGTAGACGCCGTCCACTTTCGTGGCTTTAAAAATGATATCGGCTCCAATTTCCATCGCGCGCAGGGATGCGGCGGTGTCTGTGGTGAAATAAGGATTGCCGGTGCCGGCGGCGAAGATGACGATGCGGCCTTTTTCCAGATGCCGAATGGCGCGTCGTCGCACATAAGCTTCGGCCACCTGCGCGATTTCCATCGCGGTTTGGACCCGCGTGGGCATGCCGTTCGATTCAAGAGCGTGTTGCAGGGCGAGGGCGTTGATGACAGTGGCGAGCATCCCCATGTAATCGGCGGTGACTCGCTCCATGCCGATTTCGCTGGCGGTGATGCCGCGAAAAATATTGCCGCCGCCGATGACGATGGCGACTTCAACGCCTAGCTTGCGGGCTTCAAAGATTTCGCCGGCGATATTTTTCAATGCCGCCTGGTCGATGCCAAAGCCTAATTTTTCATCGGCAAGGCTCTCGCCGCCTAGTTTGAGTAACGCCCTTTTATAGACTGGTTCGGTCACAGGTTCCTTTTCTATTTGGAAATTTCAAAACGGCTGAATCTTCCTACGGTGATGTTTTCTCCGAGCAGAGCGATTTTTTGTTTGATCAACTCCGTGATGGACAGGTTGTTATCTTTCACGAAGGTTTGCTCCAGAAGACAATTTTCCTCGTAGTATTTTTCCATCTTGCCTTCAACGATTTTTTCAATGATGTTTTCGGGTTTTTTGGATTCCCGGGCCTGTGCGGCGAAAATTTCTCGCTCTTTGGCAAGGTCTTCTTCCGTCACATCCTCACGTCGCACAAAACGCGGTCGCGCGGCGGCGATATGCATGCTGACGTCTTTCACGAGTTGCTGGAAATCCGGAGTGTTTGCGACGAAGTCGGTTTCGCAGTTCAATTCTACCAGCACGCCGATCTTTCCGCCAGCGTGAATGTAAGAGCCGATCAGGCCGTCTCCGGTTTCGCGTCCGGCTTTTTTGCCGGCGCTGGCGAGGCCTTTTTTACGAAGATACGTGATCGCTTCCTCGACGTCGCCTGCGGTTTCTTTGAGAGCTTTTTTGCATTCCATGATTCCTGCGCCGGACCGTTCGCGCAGGTCTTTTACCATTGCCGCTGTGATCTCCATGTGCTTCCCTTCTCGTGTTGAGTCTCTAATGAGTTGATTGATTATGTTCTGGCCGTGTCCCTCAAGCCAAACTATGAATTGGGTTGGCGTTTGCCGCAAACCTTGAGGGGCGCGGCCCCCCAAGGTCTGAAAACGTTTCGAGCTTGTCTTGATAAACGCTCAAGAGCAAGTCGAGATTGAAATGAAGCGTTGTTGCTGTTACTTGGTCTCCGCCGTCGCTTCGGGAGCGGGGCTGGTTTCCGTTTTGGCTTCAGCCGCAGGCGCTTCGGCTTGTTTCTTTGGAGCCGCATCAGCCGATTTCTTCGATGCCGCATCAGATTTGTCTTCGCCGCGTCGAGCCTTGTGCATTTCCTGACCTTCGAGACAGAGTTCAGCAATCCTTTGAGTGAACAGTTTGATGGATCGGATTGCGTCGTCGTTGGCGGGAATCGGGAAATCAACGCCGTCGGGGTTGCAGTTGGAATCGACCAGGGCGATGACCTTGACTCCCAGCTTGCGAGCTTCTTTCAACGCGATGTGTTCTTTCTCGATGTCGATCACGAACACGGCGTCCGGGATGGATTTCATGGTCTTGATCCCGGAGAAAAATTTGTTCAGCTTGGTGATTTCCTTGCGTTTGTTGAGAGCTTCTTTTTTGTGGAGACGGTCGAATTCATTTTCCGCTTCCATGCGCTCCAGCTCAATCAGACGGTCGATGCTTTTTCGCATCGTGGAAAAATTGGTCAGCGCGCCGCCGAGCCAGCGTTGGTTGATGTAGTACATACCGCAACGCGCGGCCTCGTCCGCTACCAGCTTCTGGGCCTGTTTTTTGGTGCCGATAAAGAGAATTTTCTTTCCTTGCTGGGCAATGGTTCTAACGTAGTTTTCCGCTTTTTTGAATTCAATCAGCGCTTTTTGCAGATTGAGAATATGGATTCCATTGCGTGCGTCGTAAATGTATTTCGACATTTTGGGATTCCAACGCGTGGTTTGATGGCCAAAATGCGCTCCGGCTTCCAGCAATTGTTTCATGGTTAAATCTGGCATTCAATTCTCCTTGGATGACTTTGGGTTTTGCCTCCGCGCACTTCAATTTGAACGGGGACCCTGTGGGCCACCCTCCGCTCAATCCGTACGCGTGCGGTTTTTAAAATGCGCCTGGAATTCTATCGCTCTGCAAGCCGGTTTGAAAGGCTAACTACAAGTATTCAAACGGATTGTGTAGGCGGGTCGTTTTCTCGTGAAACAAAGCGCGGATAACGAATGGTCTAAATTTTCCCCCTTGGGATTTGACCGATCACACTATCATATTGATAAAATGGTTACAACATTATAAGCCGGGAAAGTGGATTTTTTTAGAAAAAACTGCATTGGCGGGCGCTCGGGTCAGCGACCGAGGCAGATTCCGATGTCTTCTGCGGTTTGCAGAAGCTGGCAATCCGGCGGTACGAGCCGCACCTTGCCGGCGACTTCGGCGAGGGGGAGCAGGGCGAGGTTGGGGGTTCGCAGGACGACGAGACTGCCAAATTTCTGCTCGACGGCGGCGCGAACCGCGTAGGCGCCCAGGCGCGTGGCCAGGATTCGATCAAAGCTATTGGGACTGCCGCCGCGTTGAATGTAGCCGAGTACGGTGCAACGGACTTCGTGATCGAGTTGGGATTCGAGGTCTCTGGCGAGGGCGTGACCGACGCCGCCCAGCCGGTCGGTGTTTTGCAAACGTTGTTCTGCCGATTCCGAGATGACGGGAGCGCCGCCCGTTTCGCTGGCGCCTTCGGCGACGACAATGACGGTGTAGGGATGACCGCCCGCTTCGCGAAGACGGATTTTCTCCAGCACCTTTTCTTTATCATAGGGAATTTCAGGAATCAGAATGACGTGCGCGCCGCCGGAGATGCCGGATTCGAGGGCGATCCAGCCTGCGGTGCGGCCCATCACTTCGAGGATCATCACGCGCTGATGGCTCTTCCCTGTCGTGTGCAATCGGTCGAGGGAGTCGCAGGCGACCTGCACAGCGGTTTGGAAGCCGAAGGTGTAGTCGGTTCCCGCCAGATCGTTGTCGATGGTTTTGGGCACGGCGATGACGGGCATGCCCATCTCAGAGAATTGATGCGCGATTTCCAGAGTGCCTTCGCCGCCGATGGCGATCAGACAATCGAGTTTCAGTCGATTGAAATTATCGAGCGCTTGCGCGGAGAGATTTTCGCTTCGGATGTTTCCATTTTTTTCGCGAGTTTTATAGTCGAAGGGATTGCCTTTATTGGTCGCGCCGAGAAGGGTGCCGCCTCGCGTTAGCAGGTCGCGCGTGTTTGCGGTGGTCAATTCCTGCCAGCGGTCGAAGATGAGACCGTCGAAACCCATTTCGAACCCGAAGACGCGAACATCGTGCCGGATGCTGGCGGTGCGCACAACGGCGCGGAGCACGGCGTTCAGCCCCGAGCAATCTCCGCCTCCGGTCAATACGCCGATGCGTTGAAGTTTCATGCTAGCAATGCCTCCGAGATTCGCGCAAAGGCTTCGATCAAACGGGTCGGCCGACGAGGTCGTAGTCGTCGGCGCCGGTGATCTTCACGGAGATGATCTCGCCCGCTTCGGCGTCGCATTCTTCGAGGATGACCTGTCCGTCGATGTCCGGAGCCTGGCTCTCCATGCGTCCGGTGGCGATGTAGTCCTCCTCCGGGTCGATGCCTTCCGTAAGGACGGACACAACCGAGCCGATGAGTTTTTCGTTTTTCTTGCGCGAAATTTCCCTCTGCGCTTCCATCAGAGCGTCCTTGCGTTCGGCGCCGAGTTCCGGCGGAACCTTGTCGGCGTAATCAAAGGCGGTGGTGCCTTCTTCATCAGAGTAGGCAAAGATGCCGACGTGATCGAACTGGATTTCCTTCATGAATGCGAGCGTGTGCTGGAAATGCGCTTCGGTTTCTCCGGGAAAGCCGGTGATGAAGGTGGTGCGCAGGGCGATGTCGGGCGCTTTGGAGCGCATGGAGCTTATCATTTTGCGAACGCCCGCTTCGCATTCCTGGCGTTTCATCGAGCGAAGCATGTCGTCGTGGGTGTGCTGAAGCGGGACATCGATATAATTACAAACTTTGGGTTCGGCGGCGATGAAGTCCAGCAATTCTTCGGTGATGAAAGTCGGGTAACAATAGAAGAGGCGAATCCATTCCGCGCCGTCAACTTTGACCAGTTCCCTGAGCAGAGTCACCAGTCCGTTTTTCATGCGCAGGTCGACGCCGTACATGGTGGTGTCCTGTGAGATCAGATTGAGTTCCTTCACGCCGCGCCCGACGAGAGACCGCGCTTCTTCGACGATGGTCTCCGGCGTTCTGCTTTTGAACTGACCGCGTAGCTTGGGAATGATGCAGAAAGCGCATTTGTTGGAGCAACCTTCGCCGAGTTTCAAGTAAGCGGAATAATTGGGCGTGGTCAGAACGCGATGTTCTGTGCTCAGAAAAAAGGTGGGCGGAAGCGTCGTTAAATCGCGTTCAGAATCCACCGTCGCCTTGTTCATACTTTCCGATAGAAGGCTTGGGAGTTGCGAGTATTGCCCCACGCCCAACAGGTGGTCAATTTCAGGGATTTCTTTAAGCAAAGACTCGCCGTATCTTTCGGAAAGACATCCGGTGACGACCAGTTTTTTGCAGACGCCGTCTTTCTTGTACTGAGCCATTTCCAGAATGGTATCAATGGATTCGCGCGTAGCGGACTCGAGAAAGCCGCAGGTGTTGACGATCAGGCAATCGGCTTCTTCAGCGTTCGGTGTGAGGCTGAAGCCCTGCGCGGCGAGATCGCCCAGCGCCCATTCGCTATCAACCGTATTTTTAGGGCAACCCAGGCTGACCATTCCAATTTTAAACATTCGAGAATTCCAATTCAGTTAGCGCCGTATGGCAGGGCGAAAGTTAGGCCAAGAGTCCCGTTGGCAGTATTTTTATTAATGAGTAGGGATACGCTCAGGCAGAAGTGTAAAACTGTATCAAAAGGCGTGGGGAGTGAAAAGCTAAATTTTAATTGCAAGATGCGGATCGCCGAAACGCAGGGTGGGCTAATCCAATGAAAAACAAACTATTGATGAGATTAAAGGTTGACATCCTATGTCAAATTAACGATAATTCCTTGTTCAATAAAAATAATACGTGCAAAGGCTAGCTAAATAGTTGACTTAATGGGCGCCATGTAGTATTTTATAGCCCAAGTATGCTCGCAGGATTTTTGCGGGGGGCAGAATCTGTGCGAAAGAGACACCGAATTCAGTTTGCAATTATTAAAAATCAATCTTCAAGAATAGCCACAGGGTAGACTATGAATGCAATCAAAATGAAACGTTGGATGAGTGTGATGGCGACGGGCCTGCTGGCTCTGGCAGTTGCAGCGCCTCAGGCGGTTTCGGCCGCTCCGAGTATGGATGCGGCGGGCGGAGGAAAGAGCTGGAGTTTTAAAATCAGCGGATCGGCGATTCGCGACGACAACTTGCTGGGCGCTCCTGACCGGGGCAATATTCCTACGGCCTTGCAGGGCAAGGAATTCGACGACACCGGTTTCAAGTGGACCTCGAATCTGGCATACAATTATAACTACACGAACAAGTTGTCTTTCAAGTTTGACTACGACGTCTCTCAAACGCTTTATGAAGAGAACAGCGACCGCGACATCACCACTCAAATGTTCGGCATCAACTCGACCTACAAGATCAATGCCTTGGTGAACATTCAGTTGATGTACAAATACATCTACAATATTGTAGATGGCGACGATTTCAGTGGCATTCATTATATCCGCCCCTCATTCAACTACATGCACAAAAAATGGGGCCTCACTTCTATTCACGCTCTGTACTCCGATGCGAACAACTGGAGCACCAGCCTGCGTAATACGGAAACGACAGGCGCGGGTATCGCTCAGTATTATTTCTTCGACAATTTCAAACGTCGAGTCGACCTTGGTGTAAAGTGGGCCCAAGACGAGGCGAAAAGCAGCGTTTTTGATCGAGACGTATACACCGTCAAAGCGGGTCTTAAAACTCCTCTCTATTATGGCGTCAATTTGACCGCCGGCGCGCAATACGCTCGAAAAGAGTATCAGGCGCGTAAGCTCGAAGCGGGCGGCAATAGGGACCGAGAAGATGACGAGCAGAAGTACACTGCGACGCTTGATAAAACCCTGGTCACGAAATGGGGTTACTTGCAGAACCTGGTTCTGGAAGGCAAGTATCAGCACACGTACAACCGATCGAATGAGTTCGCAAGTTTTTACCGGAACAACCATTTCGAACTCGGCCTGAAAGCGGCATTCTAACAAACGCTAACTATCATATTAGATATTGAGGAGAAAAAAGAGTGAGCCTTAAAAAAATGAGCCTTAAGAAAAAGTTTGTTGCCTTTGGTTTGGCGATGGCTGTAAGTTTCTTCGCTCTTCAGAGTTTCGATTCCAAATCAAATGCTCAGGGTTTTGACGCAGATTTGTTGGGAGCTTTGGATGTGATGGGAGAAATTATGGGTGAGATCAGCGCAGAAATTTCTGCTGAAATTGCTCAGGAAGTAGAAGAACAAACTGAAGCTATCGTACTTGAAGATATCATTCAGCCGGGATTTGCCAACGGTACGGCGACTGCATCTGGAGACGCATCCTGATTGGTTGATTGATTTTTGATTTAATTGCAAGCATCCCCCTTAAACCGGAACTCCTCAAGGAGTTCCGGTTTTGTTTTTTCTTTCCTCCCCGATAAATCGTCGGACTCAGTTCTCCAGGCAAGCCAGGTGCAGTCACCCCCCTGTTGTTCCTCATCTCCTAAAGCATTTCTAGGGTAGTTGTATCAGTTAGCTATGGGATTGTTCTATGTGAAGTGAGATTACTTGATGTGAAGTGAGATTACTTGAATGGAAAGAGGGGATGTAAGAAAAGAGAGATACAAATTCAGTCGCGTAGTTTTCCAAGCAATTCTTTAGCGGCGTCTCGTGTTGACCTTTTTCTGGCGGCAAATTCAAGGGCAATGCGTGAAGGCGCAGGCTCATTAAGCATGAATTGTAGTTTTCCCCATTGCAGTGCGATTTCAGGATTAACCACGCTGACTTGCAGAGCGAGATGGATGTTTTTCTCAGCAAGCGATAATGCATTCAAGTCATTACGGGTTTGAAATTTCCACAATTCGATAGCGGCTAAATTGAGATAAGGCAGGTCGCAACGCGGGCAAAGCAGATGCAGTCGTTCCAGTTTGTTCTGGAGGCTAGATACCTGTATTTGTTGTTGAGCCTGGGAAAGTCCTTTTTGGTAGAAAAAGAAAGCGCTGAGAGAGCAAAAACATATGACTGCGATGCTTAAAAAATTAAGGCAGTGCAGACGATCTCCAAACCAGGCCGGAGCGGTTGTGTATTGTGGATCTTGTTGAAGGAAGTTCATAAAAGCGACGCCCGTCGCGAAAAAATAAATGAAAACGGGTTCCGGCCAATTGTATTCGATCAGGTTATGTACAAAAAAAGCGACTAGGGCGAGAAAGATGAAATTGGATAGCGAGCGTTGTTCGTCATTATCGATAGAGGCATTGGAGCGATAGCTTGTAACTATCCGTACCAGCCCCATGAGAAGTAGAGACAAGCCGACAAGACCGGTGTCTGAAGCTGATTGCAGGAGCCAGTTATGGGCATGAACCATGCGGTCCAGTTCGGAGACGATATGATCCGGCGTGTGGCTGAAGTCATAGGCCTTTAGGAAAAGAGGAAGCAAGAGATAATAGGTCCAGGGGCCGCTCCCCGATACTGGAAAATCATCTACGATAGCAAAAGCTACTTTCCATAATACCAGGCGCAATCCAAGAGCCGTCCAAAAGCCCTGTTCCTGACTAAAAGGTCCCATCTTTAAGAGATCCGATTCTTCGGGAATAGATTCCAGGGTTTGAACGCTGGTAAAAGGCGGAAGCGGTTGAGACAAATTCTCCACGAACTCACCAAACTGACCCAGGCGAGTAAAATTCAGGACAGCGATGAGAGCGGCGCCGAGGAGCAGGATCGCACTGATTCTTTTCAAGCTGAGTGCATCATACCAGGTTTGTATACGGACTGAAAAATAACGACTGCAAAGCAAGAGTATAAAAGCCGCAGTTAATTGCCCGCCACGAGAATCGGTCAAGCCAAGTCCCGCCAGTAAGGCGAGCAAAAAAAGAATCGGCCCCAACCTGAAAAAATGATTTTTCGTCCGCTTGATCAGATAGAGACAAAAGGGGATATGGATCAGCAGATAGCCTGCAAAGAAATTTGGATTGATGAACAAGCCTGTCGAGAGAGGCGCGAACGGCCCCGCTCCAATGACGTAGGGGAATTCCATATATTGTAAAATTCCGATCCCCGCCATCACAGCGGCGAATGCGGACATCGCCCAGAGGGCTTGAACGATTTGACAAGATCGTTTCAGATGCAGGATCATACCGAGTAAAAATGCGGCGGCTCCTAAATAACGCACGGTCATGAAAAAGGTCGCCTCCAGCCGGGAGGTGTAAAAATACCCGGCGGCTCCCCATAGAAAGAAGAGCAGGATCCAAAACGCCGGACCGTTGAGCGGCAGGTTGATTGCCTCCCTGCGGCGAAATGCGCTCCATAGGTTGACAAGCAGGAAGAACAGGCTGGCCATAGCCGTGATCGTGGCTATCTCAAAATGCTTCAGGGGAAGTTCGGGATTGTAGTTTGAGCCCAGCGCAATCCAGCCGAGTAAGAGGAAGAGAAAGAAAGTCTGCATGAAGGTGGCGTGAAATTAAAAGGTAAATCCAGCGGAAATTATAGCATGGCGAGGATTATTATGAGGCCATAGAAACGAAAAACCCCGAAGCCGACAAGGTCGGATTCGGGGTGGTTGACCTAAAATAGATACGATCAGGGGTTGATGAGAATATCGCCGCCCTGTTCCATCAATTGCTGGCGCAGATCATCCTGAATGCTTTCCTGAATGGAGTCGCGGATCATGTCGCTGATGTCTTCGAGAAGATTGAACATGGCGATTTCTTCCGGGGTCATTTCGACAGGTTCTTCCGGGGCTTCATTCTTTTTTACGATGGTCTTGTGCATCTCGGCGACATCCACGCTGTTGCCCTGCATGCTGGCGCTGGAGGCTTCGACTTTGCCTTCCAGAACCATGAAGACCGATTGGTCGCTATCGACTTCGGCGGAAAAAACAGTTCCCTTCACTCCGGCGATCGCTGTGTGAGTATTCACGGCGTAGGAGGAGTCTGAAGATAATTTGTTGACGACGTTGAAAATTTTTCCTGCGGCAAGCTGGATGCCAATTTTAGAACTGGAATCGCCTATTTCCAGTTGGGAAAGACTCATTTCAGAATTTGGGGTCACGCGAACGCGGTCCCCATTTCCAAAGACGATGTCGGCGGAGGCGTCGTCTCCTTCGGTTTTAACGATTTGATTGGTAGAGAGCGCGGCGCCTTCCATGCCCTTGCGCCCGCGGTTTTTTCCTTCCTTATAGACGCGGACATTTCCCTGTACATTTTCCAGCGTAGCGACTTGCTTGGCGCTGGCGATATCGGGCTGTATAACGAATACAGTTGCGATCAACAGAAACAGGGACTGCAGGTAAAACGGAGCTGAATGAACATGTGAATGAATTCCAGGTTTTGAAATTTTCATACCGACATTTGCCTTTCAGAAGATTGTATAAGTTTTGCTCTGTAAAGCGCTGTAACTCTTAGTAATTACCCACATCCAGCGTATAATAAATTCTAGCATATAAATCTGATTCTTTTCCTAATGACGAAATTTTTTCGAATAACTCCCTTAAAACTAGGATTTTTGCTGTCTGTCTTCGTGGTTCTTCTTGCGGCATGGCAGCCTGCGATTCTGGAAGTTGCGGAAAATCACCTGACTGATATTCGCTTTGTAAACCGGGGAGAAATCGATCCAGGTCCGGAAGTGGCGGTCGTTGCGATTGATGAGAAGAGCGTCGACGCTCTCGGGCAATGGCCCTGGCCGCGCTCTGTGCTGGCCTTGCTCACCGAGAAGTTGACCCAGATGGGAGTGATCACCATCGGATACGACGTGGTGTTCGCAGAATCGGGTTCGGGCAGTCGTTCCGAAGCTCTGGTTTTGCTGGAAGATTCTGCAAGTAGCATTGGTCTGCCATCGGAAACGGTGCAGGAGATTCTGAATGAGATCATGTCTCAACAGACTTCGGATGAACATTTTGCCGACCTGATTGAAAAGTCTGAAAACGTAGTCCTGGGATATTTTTTTCATGACGACGTGGACGTGGTGAGTCATTTGTCGAAGGAGCAAATCGACGATAATCTTCGCGCGATTGAGTCGACGCGTTATATCAGCCCACAGATCAAGCCGAACGCGCACCTTGATTTTCTATTGGATTTTAACGCCGTTGAAAACAGCTTGCCGATGTTCATTGAAAAATCCATGGGCGGCGGGTTTTTGAATATTCAACCGGATCGTGATGGCGTGCTCAGGCGTTTTCCCTTGATTGTTAAAGCGAAGGAGCATTACTACGCTCCGCTTTTCCTGCAAGCGCTGGCGCATTTTCTTGAGGAGCCGCCGCCGAATTTTCGCGCGGGTGAGTTTGGAGTGGAATCGGTTTTCATCAACGATTTGAAAGTGCCGACGGATCTGCACGCCAAATTCCTGATCAATTTTTACGGCGACAAGGGTCAGTTCCCTTACTACTCGGTCATTGATATTTTACAGGACAAGGTGGACCCGGATTTGCTGGACAGTCGTTTGGTTCTGGTCGGCGCGACGGGAAAGGGCCTTACGGATTTACGACCGACGCCTTTTCAAAACCTGTTCCCCGGCGTCGAAATTCACGCCACCATCGTTGATAATATCTTGCATAGCAACTACCTGCACGAACCGAAGTGGTACCACACCCTGAACTATGCCTTGATCATCTTTTTTGGAGTTTTGCTTTCAGCGATTCTTCCCAAGGCGAACTGGGCCTTGGGATTTGTATTTTCCACCAGCCTGTTTGTGGGGTTTTTCTTTTTTGCCCAACACATGTTCAATCAGGGCGTGTTGATCAATTTGACCTACCCCTCATTGCAGATCCTTTTGGTGTTCATTTCGATCACCAGCTACAATTACTTTTTTCAATCAAAACAAAGCCGGTTCATTCAGGGCGCATTTGGTCAGTATCTGTCGCCCGAGGTCATCAATCGTTTATTGAAAGACCCCAAGCTCCTCAAGCTGGGAGGCATTGAGCGACGCATGACGGCCTATTTTTCAGACATCGCGGGTTTCTCTTCCTTCTCCGAACAGTTCACGCCCAATGACCTTGTGGAATTTCTCAACGAATATTTAACGGCGATGTCTGACGTTGTTATGCAATACGACGGCACCATCGACAAGTATGAAGGCGACGCCATCATCGCGTTTTACGGCGCTCCCATCGAGTACCCGGATCACGCCCTCAAAGCCTGCCTTGCATCGCTGGCAATGAATGAAAAAATCAGCGTCATGCGCGACGAGTGGCGCAAGCAGGGCAAGCCGGATTTACACGTTCGCATGGGCATCAACACGGGCTCAATGGTCGTCGGCAACATGGGTTCGAAAATGAGAATGGATTACACGATCATGGGCGATTCCGTGAATCTGGCGTCGCGTCTGGAGGGCGTAAACAAAGTTTACGGCACCGCGATCATGATCAGCCAATACACCTATGGAGATGTCAAAGACGATCTTGAAATCAGGGAACTCGATATGATCCGCGTCGTTGGCAAGAACGAACCCATCACCATCTATGAAGTTCTTGCAAAAAAAGGGGAACTGGACCCTGAAAGCATGCAGGCCATGAGATGTTTTGAAGATGGACTGCGTTTGTACAGGGGGCAGGAGTTTGAAGCGGCGAAGAACCGATTCAACGACACCCTGAACAGACGACCGGGAGACGGACCGTCCAAAACCTTCATCGCTCGTTGCGACGAGTATTTGAAAGACCCGCCGCCGGAATCCTGGGACGGGGTTTATCAGATGACCTCCAAATAGACCGGACTCAGGCGCCGCGTCGCTTCCATCCCAGTCGGAGCGTGAGGAGCAGAAACACTAAACCCGCGCCGCTGATCGACAGTCCGGCGCTCAGGCCTTCCGGCCAGAACTTCCACTCGACGCGATTCATTCCAGCGCCCAGCGCAACGCCGCGATACATGCCGTTGATCTTGAGCGCCTGAGCGGCTTGTCCGTTCACGCTCACTTCCCATCCGGGGAACCAGTTGTCGAGGAGCGTCAGCATTCCCGGTCGATCCAGACGAATCTCGAGGCTCAGTCCATTGCGAGCGTATGCAATCGAATTGGAAACGTCGGTGAAAGGCGCGCCTCCTTTGAGGTTCAGCGGCGCTTCGGTGAGGGCGACCTGTTTGGGGTCGAAAGACGGATCGAAATAAAGACTCATAGCGTCCGCATCGGACACGCGTCTCGTTTCTCCAACGATAAAAGCGCGCGGCAAGGGTTCGCGGAGTTCGACAATCTGATTCAGGCCGACGGGAAAGGTTTCGGAGAGAGGCGTGGAAAGCTCTTCCGTGATCCAGTAACGCGCGTTGCTTCTCTCCAGCATTATCTTGCGACGTTCATTGGATGCGTTGATAAAAGTTTGCGTCCAGCGTTCCACATCCTTCAGCTTCAGGGCCGTCAGCCCGTCCACCGACTCCACCCCATACGCGGAGCTGAGATTTGGATACAGCCGTTCCTTGTAGGTTCTGCTCAGCAAATGCATATTCTTTGCCTTGGGAAAGGATTGCTTGGTGGGCAGGACCTTGCCGTCCAGATCGCCGGAATAAATTCGAAACGGCGGCTCTTGTTGATGAAAGAAACGAGCCAGGGTCGGCGGCTGGGCATAAAACGAATCCTGAGCGCTTGGAATGAGAGGAATGTTTCTGTAAGACAATTCAGCGAGCGATAACAGAACCAGAATCCATTTGAAGGACGCGGCGCTCATTCTACTTTTCGCGAGTAGGGATGCGGCTACGATGAAAGACGAAAAGAAGATCAGCGGCGACAAGATGCCCCGTCCCGGAGCCGATAAGGAAAGGCTGACCACAGAGAAGATCAACGCGACGAGAATCCAGCGCAGTACCGTGTTGGCCTCAGGCTTTGCCTTCAGTTTATCAGCGAGCAGGTCGATGCCGTGTCCGGCGATAAAGACCAGGGCGAAAGCCGAGAGAAAAAGAAATTTCGCCGGGTAGCGAAATTTGTCGAACAGGGGCGCGTGATCGAAAAACCAGACATAAAGAGGATTGTGTTCGCCTAAAGCGAAGAAGATGCCCAGAGCAAAGAGGATTGTCCAAAAGCTCAGCGCCCGGTTCCTCAAAAAACAGAGCAGGGTCAACAAGAGCGTCGTGATCGCAAGCAGGCCCATATACGGACTTTGCAGGAAATAGTCGACTGTGGCTCCCGGCTTGAACATGTATTGGCGGAAATTTTCGGGCAATACAAAAGCCTTGAGATCGCCCGGGAGCAGTGACCAGCGAACGCTGGCGGCGAAGTCAAGCCCCTCCGTCCTCACCGTCTGTTCCAGCAAGCGAAAGGTCGGAAGCAACTGCATCGCCGACAAGACCATGGCGAGCAGGATTGAAAACATCAACCAGCCGACACGCGAGGCGCTCCCAAAGTTTTGCGATCCGGGGATCATGAACAGCGCATACAGCGTCAGGACGATGTAACTGAGCAGACACATTTCAGGGCTTCCGCCCAGTAGCTGAACGGCAAGAATGATCACGAGTCCGGCGAAACTGGCGCGGTGTCGGGTTTTCGCGAATTCCCGAAAGAGCAGAAGAGAGAGCGGAAACCAGATCGCGGACTGAAAATGATTGTGATAAGACGACAGCGACAGGAAAAAACCGCCGTACAAGGCGACGATGGCGGCGCCGCATGAAGCGGCGGGAGACATCGAATTGTTGCGGCAAAGCGCGTAGACAAAGATCGTCAGCAACCAGTGCTGGATCAGAAAGAAGAGATTGAAGGCTGTGTTGAAATCATCAAGAAAAAACAGCGCCGACAAAGGGTAGAAGGCGCCGGGGTGCATCAGGGCGAGAAAGGGAACACCGCCAGAGATCTCCGGCCACCAAAGCGGCAGACTCCCGTTGTGAAACGATTCCCACAGGAAGCGCTTCATGGGATAGGCGTATTGCAGGATGTCGCGGAAATAGAAAATTTCGCCGGAGAAAAGAATATTGCGAAACAGAAAGGCGAAGGCGCCGATCAGCAGAACGACGGCGGCAAGTTCTTGCCGGAATAAATCCGGAGGCGTGGACGACGAAGCGAGGGACTGTGCAGGCATGGCCTCAGCCTTTGGATTCCTGGAGTTTCTCCGTCATACGTCTGATAAGGTCCGGGTAACCGTCCTTAGCGAGTATTTTGTAGAATTGATTGCGCAAGTTGTTTCTCATGCTGACCTCGTCCAGATCGACGTCGACGATTTTCCATTCGCCCTTGTCCGTCGTTCGCAGGTGAAAATCAATTCCCACTTCGCCTTCCTCCGTGTGAACCACTTTCATCGGAACGATGGCGCGGTCTTTATTGAGCGTCGTCTTGCCGTAGTGAATTTTAAGCTCGGCGAAAAATTTTCCCGAATTGGGGAAAGCGACATGAACGAACAACTGCGACAATAATTCGGTAAATTCTTTTTGCTCAACCTCCGTCCGCTGATCCCAGTATTTACCCAGCGCTTTGGCGCTGATCCATTCCATATTGAGTTTGCTCAGTGCGTGTGGGGTGTGTTCCGATGCGTTTTGAGCTTTCCCCTTGTCGTTTTCAATTTTGATTTTTTGAATGGCGTCGAGCAATTGCTCCACGGTCGTCTGAGGCGCCGCGCCGGTTTGCTTGTTTGCAAGGGCCGGGGACAGGGTCAGGCCGGTCCATAAAAGAATAAAAGCGATAATTTTAACGGATTGAATCATAGGGCGCTTATGATAGATTATTGAATCGGGAGCTTGGAGTTCGCCAGACAGCGAACCTGATGAAATGTCGTCACTTTATATTATAGCGTAAGCGCCCTTTAAAAAAATGAAATTAAAAGTATGATCTCCGCTTCACTGACATGGTTGTTCATGCTCGCCATTTTCGCCGACGTTTCCGATCCTTATGCCCGGCTGGATCGATTGTATACGGAGGGCGAAACGGTTCAGGAATTTCTGTCTCTGGAAAAAGAGTTACGCCAATCGGCTCCGGGGCCGGATGATGAGACGGCCTGGCGTATGGGGCGGGTTTTTTACGCGATCGCGAAACGCTCCGAAGGATTGCAACGCGAGGAGTATTATCGCCGCTGTATCGAGCAGGCGACGCGCGCAACGGAGATCAGCCAACAATCCGCGCACGGTTATTTTTTTAAAGGGTTATGCATTGGCAGACTGGGGCAACTTCAAGGGCTGTGGAAAAGTATCGGCATTATCGACCCCTTGCGCGAAAATATGGAAATCGCCGCTCGTTTGAATCCAAAGGTCGATCATGGCGGCCCGTATCGCGCCCTTGGAAAACTGTATTTTGAACTGCCTGTTATTCTTGGCGGCGATAAGAATCGGGCGCTGGATTATTTGAAACGGGCCGTTGAGAACGGACCGCTGTTCATGGAAAACTATCTTTATCTTGCGGAAATTCTCAAGGCGCGCGGCGAATCCGCCGAAGCCCTTGCAACGCTACGGCGCCTGTCCCGACTCATGAATACTTCTTCCGCGATTGGCGACCCTGAAACGGCGAATCAAGCGAAACAACTGTTGGGCGAACTCTCAGCGCAAAACGGCAACTGACTGTCATGCTTTCACATCTTCAAATTGAAAATTTCGCGATCATCGACAAATTGACCGTCGATTTTCAATCCGGTCTGAACGTTCTGACCGGAGAGACCGGGGCGGGTAAATCGATTCTTCTCGATGCGCTCAACCTCATCCTCGGCGGTCGCGCCGATTACGATTGCATTCGCACCGGAGAAACTTCGGCGCGCGTGGAGGCTTGTTTTCAGGTGGATGGAAAACGCTTGCTGGGGATGCTGGATGAACTCGGCGTTGAACTCGACGACGGTCAATTGATCGTCAAACGGGTTTTATCGAGCAACGGCAAGGGCCGCTGTTTTGTCAACGACAGCCAGGTTTCGGTCGCCGCCTTATCAAATCTCGGTTCCCGCCTCGTGGACATTCACGGTCAACACGATCACCAGACCCTGTTGCACCCGGAAAACCATCTGGACCTGCTCGACCTGTACGGCAAGACCATGACGGATCGAATTCAACTCGGCGAAGCCTTCGCGGCCTGGAGAAAGGATGTTGATGCGTTGCGGCGTCTGCGCGAGGCCGAGGCGTCGAAGAAAGAACGTGAAGAGTTGCTGAGTTTTCAGCTCAATGAAATCGAGCAGGCGAATCTTCAGGAGGGCGAGGAAGACGATCTGCTTGCCGAACGCAACAAATTACGCAATTCAGAAAAACTGCATCAGTCCGCGTCGCGGGCGCAGGATATCTTGTCTGAAGCGGACCCTGCCGTTCTCTCCCAGTTGGGACAGGCTCTGCGCGAACTGGAATCTTTGGCGGGTATTGATGAAGAAGCGAAACCCCTGAGCGAACGGGCGCAAACCGCCTTGTTCGAGATTGAGGAGTTGACGGAGGAGTTGCGGGATTATGCCCGTTCGATTTTGTCCGACCCATCGCGTCTGGAAGAGATTGAGGACCGCCTCGCAGAGCTCACAGGCTTGAAGCGTAAATACGGCGGCGATCTTTCCGCCGTCATGGAGCGGCGCGACGCCATTGCAAGCGAACTGGAGTCGCTGGCTTCTTCTCAGGAGTCCATGCAGTCGCTGGAAAATTCAATTAAAGATCATCAGAAAAAATTACAGCAAATGGCGACGGAGCTTGCCGATCGCCGGGAAAAGATCGCAGAACAATTAAAGGATAAAATTGAAAAGGAATTGCGCGACCTCAACATGAATTCCGTTCAGTTTGGAACGCGTTTCAGTTACGACGCCGACGCCGACAGTTTTGTCAAGTTTCGCGGCAAGGCGACCAAACTGGGATCTCTGGGATTGGGGACAATGGAGTTTCTATTTTCTCCCAACCCCGGCGAGGAACTGAGGCCTCTGGCAAAGATCGCCTCCGGCGGCGAAATCTCGCGGGTGATGCTGGCAATCAAAACGATTCTCAACAAGCAGGACGACGTTCCGGTTTTGATCTTTGACGAAGTGGACACCGGCATCGGCGGCAACACCGCTGAAAAAGTCGGTGTGAAGCTGAAAAAACTGGCGGCGACCAAGCAAGTGTTCTGCGTCAGCCACCTGCCTCAAATCGCGGGCATGGCGGACGCGCATTTTTCAGTGCGTAAGGAAGTGAAGGGCAAACGCACCCGCTCCGTGATCGAGCTTTTGAAATATGAAGAGCGCGTCGAAGAAATCGCGCGTATGTCTGCAGGCGCCACGATCACCGACGCGGCGAGAGAACACGCCCGGCAGATGATCCTCACCTGAAGTCTCCCGCTTGAAAGATAAGGCTCAGCCTTTTCCTTCCCGCCTGTCCTCAATAAAATCCACGACGATCATGAGAGTTTTGATGATGGCGAGCGTGCCGAACACGCCGGCGAGCAGTTGCAGAAGCGGGGGTAACGAGCCGATGAAGTCTATGATGGTTTGCATAAATCCGTATCGAATGGGGTCCATATTCAGTTGATGAAAATTTCAGAGCGTCCAGAGTTCAAATCGATTTTGACGATACGGTGATTGTTGGTGTCGGACACATAGAGATGCCCTCCCACCTTGACCACGCCCGCAGGTTCCGACAGTCGCGTGCAACTGGTATCGTCGCAGAGCAGATCGACAGAGGCTTGAAGCGTTGTCGTCTCAAGCGATTTTAAATCCAGAATTTTGATTTTGTGATTGTAGGAATCGGCGATGTAGAGCTTGCCCTGATCGTAATGCAGGCCCAGCGCATGTTGCAAAACCGCCTGCTTGCCCTTGCCGTCGGCGTCGCCGAAGTCGAACAGGCCGGTCCCGACATAGGTTGCGATCAATCCGATATCGTCCAGCCGCACGCTACGGATGGAACTGGTTTCGCTGTCCGCCAGAAATAATTTTTCCTCTCCAACGCTCAGGCCGCTGGGTTGCGCGAACACTCCGGTAAGACGCGGCCCGTCCACCAGCGCTTCCGCTCCGGTGCCTGCGAACTGCGAAACGCTTGCTTCGTCGATATGTAGAACTCCGATCTGATGCGTCCCCGCGTTGGCGAAATAGAGCCAGCCATCGTGCAGGGAGACGTCCCAGGGGGAACTGATGGCAATCTCCAGCGCTTTGGACTGTCCTTTGAGGGGAATTCCCTGTTTCCCTGTTCCGGCGACGGTCGAAACCTTTCCCGCCTTCAAGTCTATTTTTCGAATCAGATGATTTTCCGTATCCGCCACCCAGATCAGACCGTCTTGATAGCACAAGCCCTGCGGTCGGTAGAATTGCGCCTCTTCGAACGAACCGTCGCGCTGTCCGATCTCTCCGCTCCCGATGCGTCGGCTGATGGCGCCGCTCATGTCGGCGGTTACGATTTGATTATGGTTGCTGTCGGCGATGGCAAACTCCCGGTCGCTTGAGCTGTAGGCGATTTTTCCCGGAAAGCGTAATTGGCTGCTGTCTACGACCCCTGCGGGTTTTAACAATTCCGCTGCCTTGTTTTGCAGGACCTTCTTTTTTTCAAGATCTTCGATCAGGGCGTCGAGAGTCGCCGTTAAAATCTCCGGGTCCGGTTCGCCGGGCAATTCGCCCAGAATATAGCCGTCGGGGCCGATGAAAACCAGCGTGGGCCAGGCGCGAATGGCGTATTGTTTCCAGATCGTAAAGTCGGGGTCGTGCACGACAGGGTGAACGATTTCATAACGTTGCACCGCCGCCTGAAGATTCTCGACGCGTTGCTCGGCTGGGAATTTGGGGCTGTGAACGCCGATCACCACCAACTGGTCAGGGTATTTTTCTTCCAGACTTTTCAGCGTGGGGATGATGTGGATGCAGTTGATACAGCAAAAAGTCCAGAAATCCAGAATCACCAGATGCCCGGCAAGATCGGGCAGGTCCAAAGGTTTTCGGGCGTTCAACCAGGTCAGCGATTCGGCGTTCAATCGCGGGGCGTGAATCAGTTCCATTATCGTTTTCCTAAGCGTTTGTTCATGATAACCTTAATGGAAGGCGTGGGGCTTGGCAATGGAATTTTATGCGCGACAGTTTTGACAGCCTCTGGATGACAAATCGAATTTCTGTTTGTATAATTAACGAATCTACAATCTCAATGGACATATTTCAGGGGCTATATGAAATTAACTCATGAAGGCGTTTTCAGGAATCTTCGTTGCTTTGAAGATTGGAAATTGATTTCAATAGGATGTTTGTTTTGTCTCCTGATCGGTTTTGTCGCTCCGGCCTTTGCGGTGGGGCCTTATGAGGATCAAGGCAATGGAGCGGTTCTGGATAAAGGCTCGGGTCTGATGTGGCAGAAGGGCGACTCGCACCATGAATTGAAAAAGGCGCTCAACTGGTACGACGCGCTGGAATACCTTGGCCAGAAAAACGCCGAGAAACTGGCGGGATATTCGGACTGGCGTTTGCCGACGCGAGCGGAACTGGAAGGACTCTGGGACGCCGCGCGCACGAATCGCAGTAAGGACAACGAGGCTTTGGGATTGGCGAAAGAGTTTGAAGAGGGCGGCAGTTATTATCTGTGGACTCGCGACGAGCGCGGTCTGGACTTCGCCTGGTACTTTGGCCTGGGCCATAAAGAGCTTTATTTTAATTTAAAAGACCTTTCCGACTTGGGGCAAGGAGCGAAGTTAGTGCGACAAGCGGGCAAATGATTGGATAAGTTTTCTCTCTTGGAAGACCTTTCTGATCTTGGTCAGGGAGCCAAGTTAGCGCTACAGGCGGGCAAATGATTTTGATGAAGCCTGTTAGGGAATGCTGAAAGATTCAGCCGGTGAAGATGCAGGGTTCCGGCTAAATAGTAAAATAAAAGAAATCACCCGTTCAACATGGAATGGAGCCGGGTTTCAAGTCTCCATCCTCTTGTCATGAGGATCACGAAATGAATTGTTATTGGAGCCGAATTACCAGATGGAAAACTGCGGCGACCCTTGGGTCTGCCGCTTTCTTGTTTCTGGGATCATGGGGCCTTGCGCTTGCAGATGACATGCATGAAGGAGGGATGGATCATAAACATCATCAGGTTCGGGAAAGCGTCGAGAGCGCAATCCCGGATGCGGGGGATCAATACCGCATTCAGGAGCCTCAGGATCATGATATGCACCATATGCACGGCGGCGAACCGGAGCCGGGCGACTTGTTTCGCACTCGTGGAATGCATGACCTGAAATCCCTGCAACCTCGACAGGAAGACAGCGGCGCTTTGAAGGCGCGCGGCAAAGCCATTTACCTGCATATGTGCGTGTTCTGTCATGGCGAAGACGGCAACGGCGGCGGCAAGGCGGTGAGTTACCTGTTCCCCTGGCCGCGTGATTTTCGTAAAGGCATTTTCAAATTTCGCTCCACTCCCACCGGCTCCTTGCCGCGCGATGAGGATTTGTATCGCACCATCATCAACGGCGTGCCCGGCACCTCGATGCCCGCATGGGGCGACGCTTTGTCTCCGGAAGACACCTGGGCGCTGGTGGATATGATCAAAGGATTTTCGACGCGCTTTCAGGAAGAGCAGGCGGGCGATCCGGTGGATATCGGCTCTCCCCCGCCATCGACGCCTGAAATTGTGGCGCGTGGAAAGGTTCTGTGGAGCGAGCAAAAATGTATCAACTGTCACGGCGCGTCGGGGCAGGGTGATGGAAAGGTTGCGGATTCCTTGATCGACGCCTGGAACCACGCTGTGTTCGTACACGACATCACCCGGCCCGCATTGTTCAAGGTCGGGTTTCAACCTGCAGATATCTATAGAACGCTGAGCGCAGGCTTTGACGGCACGCCGATGGAATCTTTCGCGCATTTGCCGGAGGAAGACCGCTGGGCGCTGGTTCATTTTATCCGCTCGCGCTTTCGCGGTGGTTTGACCAAGGCGGAATTTGAGACCGATCTTTATTCTTATAGAGTCGATGTCGAGTTGGACACCGCGCCAGACAGCCCGGTCTGGGATGGCGTGGAGACCAAAGAGCTGGTCTTGCGTCCGCTATCCGCTCGGCGCGGCGCAGTGGAGACGATCAATTTCGCGTCGGTCAATAACGGCGAGTATCTGGCGATTCGTCTCAAATGGCTCGACCCGACCAAGGACGCTTTTTCTGAAAAGACGCAGGATGTGTTCCGCGACGGCTCCGCTGTTCAGTTCGCGCTCGGCGCGACCACCCTGCACACGCATGGTCACAACGAGCCGTTTTTCGGGATGGGCAATCGCAACAAGCCGGTCAATATCTGGCATTGGCGCGCCGGTCTGGAAGAAGCCCTGGAGGCGGAGGATGATATGGAATACTCCACCGGCGGCGTGGATATGGACGCATTGATCTTTGGCGGCTTGATGTCCAATCCTGTGGCGCGTCTCAACCCGACCGGCGAAAACGCGGTGGAGGAGTTGAACGCGGAAGGTTTTGGAACCATCACGCCGCAACCGCAGGAACGGCAAAATGTCGAGGGCTACGGAACCTGGAAGGACGGCGAATGGACGGTTGTGTTCCTGAGGCAGATGACGAAGGACGGCAAATGGGACGTGGAGCTCATTCGCGATCAACCGGCTCTGGTGGCTCTTGCGGTCTGGGACGGTTTGAAAGAGGATCGCAATGGGCGCAAGGTTATCAGCGTCTGGCAACGTTTGAATATTTTGAACGAGAAGAAATAGCGGCTCGGGGTCGCTGGAAGGGTTCGAGGTGAGGCGTGCGCGATTCGCTGGTCAGTAGAATCCTTTGGGCGTTCTCGGTCTGTTGTCTGAGTTCTGCTCCCGCGTTCGCTGGCGCTATGGCTCCGGGCGAGTTGGCCCGCTTGATCGGCATTCATAAGCTGGCCTCTTCGCCGCAGGATATCGCGGCTCTGGATGTCGCAGAAAAAACCGTTCAGTTGCCGGGTCAGGCGGAAGCGACGCATTTCGCGATCTATGGCTTCGAGGCCTTTGGCTGTAACCAATGCCACGAAGGCGAAACCTTGCTCGACAACGCCGCCAATCGCATGACGACGGCGCTCGCGCGTTTGAAGGAAGCCTCTCCCGAAACGCCTGCCGTTCCCTTGCGGCAATACCTCATTCAATCCTGGTCCGATCCTTTATTGTCCTCGGGTCAACTGGCGCACGCGACCTTTGACGCCATTCGATTGTTCCCCGCTTCAGTTCTCATTGACGCCCATGCATACCGCCTGAACACGCATGTTCATGAAACGCTTCATCTGGCGCAGAGCTTTCTTGGCCCGGCGAACGAGCTGGAGGCTTATGCGCTCAACGCCCGCTCTGATCCCGGCTTCTTATTGCTGAACTACCCGTATTTTGAAAATGTGATCCAGGCGTTTTTCGCGCCGGATTTCCCGGAAATTTTGAAACGCTATTACGCCCGCGATGTTCGCGAGATGACTCTGCCGCAGGAGGCGCAGTGGTTCCTCAATCCTTTCGAAGAGGATTCTTTGAACAGGATCGCTGAGGCGACGCGCAACATGGAACCCTTGCTGAAAGACGCCGCCGAGCTCAACCGCCGCTACCCCTTGCAAGCCGCCATGCTCAGCGAGCAAACCGGCGTCCCCTCGTTATTGCTGGATATCGCCGCGGCCCGAAGTCTGACCTTGCCGCCTTTGACGATCAGTTCCGACCAGCAGGAGCAGGCCTTTGAGATATTGCGAAATCAAATGGAGAAAACCGACAACCTGTTCCTTGGCTATCGGGTGGATCGAAAGAAAGAGGCGTTGATGCATCTGCAACTGGGCTTGAAGATCAAAGATGCGGAGCAGAGAACGGCGCTCTATTTTCATTTTTTGAATCGATGGGACGCGACAAGGGAGGGGCTTTCAGCATCGGAGCGGTTGGAAGAATACGTGCGCGGAAAGCTCGACGGCATCGACCAATTGCTGGCGCATCCCGGCATCACCGGAATCGAGCGGGAAGGCGGGCGTCGCTTTCGCGAAAATATAGAGAAACGATTGAGGGAAATTCAGCAACCATAAAAAAACGGAGAAGACCGCGAAGGCCTTCTCCGTTCAATTCGTTTTGCTAAGACAGCTAGCGACTACAGCGCATCCAGTGGAGTCACCGGCGAAGGACCTTTCACGTGATCGTGAAGGGTTTCCGCCTGCACCTTGTCCTGCAATTTGATCAGCGCGTCAATGACCATTTCCGGTCGCGGCGGACAGCCGGGAATGTAAACGTCCACCGGGATGATGGTGTCGATGCCCATCACCGTCGCGTAATTGTCGTAGAATCCGCCGGAAACCGTGCACACTCCGTAAGCGACAACCCATTTCGGCTCCGTCATCTGGTTGTAAACGCGGTTCAGAATCGGCGCCTGCTTGTGGCTGATGGTTCCCACCACCATGAGCAAGTCGGCCTGCCGTGGGGAGAAACGCGGAAACGCCGCTCCAAAACGGTCGAGATCGTAGCGCGGCCCCGCCACAGACATGAACTCCATGCCGCAACAAGCGGTGATGAACGGATAAATAAAGAAGGAATATTTTCGCGCCCAGTTAATCGCCTGGGTCATCTGGGTCACAATAACGTTATTGCCCAGACTCAATTCCATGTCGGACTGATATATATTTGCCATACAATTGTTTCCTTTGTCGCCAATTGGAAAGTATCTATTTATCTGTCATCATACAAAGATTTATGGGGAAAATCAAAGCAATAAAGCGCCGTTCGCAGGCATAAACCTGAAAAATTGGCGCCGGTTCAGAGTATATTATGATGTATAATGCCTCCATCGAGAACATTGTCCTGTCCGTTGGGTCATTTGGCCCCGGACGTTCAATCATGAAACGCCAGAACTGAGGAACTATGGAATACGAAGGAGCGAAAGAAGCAAAAGGCTACGCAAAATCATCCAACGAAACGGTCATGACCGTTAACGCCAATCTCAGTAAGGATGGCAAAACCCTGGACCTGACCGCCTGTTACCTGAAGGAATACGGCGCCAAAGACATCTCGCGCATGGAATCCCTGCGCGACTTGACCACGCTGGAAATGGGCACCAACCTGATCGAAGCGAAGGGCGCGAAATACCTGTCGCAGTCCACGGTCTTGACCAATCTGACCTCGCTGAACCTGTTTTATAACTCGATTGGCAACGACGGCGTTAAATTTATCGCCGTTTCGGACAACTTGTTGAGCTTGCAGAATCTCGTGCTTTCCGACAATAACATCACCGACGAAGGCGCCATCGCAATAGCCCGGTTCCTGCCGCTGTTTTCCAATCTGGTGCGGCTGGACATGCGTCTCAACAAAATCAAAGACGACGGAAAGAACGCGTTGAAAGAAGCGCAAGAGAAATCCACCGTCAAACATCTCCTGCTCGACAAGGTCGAAGGTTTTCAAGTCAAGGCCTGAAAAATTTTCAATCTGCCCGACAGGCTCGCAAGTTTTCGAGTTTGGAGGGCGAATCGTCCGGTTCAGGCCTCGGACTGCTTGGGGTCTGCGAACAGCGTCGCGATATCGTCCATGCGGATTCCCGCGAGTTCTGATATTCCGCTGATGGTTGGGTATTTGTAGACCACGCTCCAGAGCAGGCTCCCCATTTCCTGCACATTTTCCAGCGCGCCAGACAGCGCCTCGTCGCGAATCAGCTCGAACATATTCAGATTGAGCGCCTTCCACTTATCATTCAGTTTCAGGCAATGCCGGTAAAAATCGATTTCCGCCATCGCCTGCCCAAAGGCCGGGTCGAGCGGACGCGGCACACGCGCCTGCGGAAAGGCCGCCTGCAATTCGTTTTCCACCGCGCGAGTTTTCCAGGGCAGGGGAAAGAACAAGATGCGCTGTTCGCGCGCATGCTTCCATCGCGCCAGTAAATCTTCCGCGAGCGCCACCCGGTCCGCGGCGATGTCCTTGCCGAACAACAGCGACTTCAACTCCGCGCGTTTGATCTCCGCCGCCCCTTCCAGCGCGCGGTACAATTCCCGCATCACGATGTTCAGGTTGCCCACCGTCACCGGGTCGTCCGGCTGACGCGTCTCTTTCAGGCTGACCACCTGCACCTCCAGATTGCGGTCCGTCGATTCGACAAAATTGATCGCCGAAATATCCAGAAGCGCATGAAAAGTCTGCGGCGCCAGGGCCAGATCCAGATTGAAAGTGTCGCGCGTCCATATTCGCAATTTGCGTAATTTTTCCAGTTCGCGCAGAGTGTCGATCAAAACGTCCAGCGGCTCGTCGATTTCGAGAAAAGCCGACATGTCCTTTCCCGCCGGGAAGAATTTCGCGAGGATGCGGATTTTTTTAGAATTGTCCAAAACAGTTTTTCTTTATGAAGGAGTCGCGCAAGCGCGCCCGAAACGCCCGGAGCGCGGCGCTGTATTTTTTTAATTTTGCCAGGAGGCAGAATATGTGTACAATCCGCCTCCCAGCCAATGGTCGCCATTGTAGACGGCGGCGGCGTCAAATACAATGCGCGCGTGAGTAGAACTGCATTGCAATTTGCGCCAACATGAGATTTAATTCAGACAGGATGCGAGGGTGGCGGAACTGGTAGACGCACAGGACTTAAAATCCTGCGGTGGCAACACCGTGCGGGTTCGATTCCCGCCCTTCGCACCACCCACCACTCCCCGTGGAGGGGGCGCTGTCTGATCTATGGTGGAAGCTTTTCATTGTTCCTCAATATTTTCCCGTCAATACCTCCTCTTCCGCCGAGAGTAATTTTTCAAGCGCCTTACTCTGTATTCTTTATGGGCTTAAACTTTATTCGCTCACTCGTACCTCCTCTAAATTGCTCGCCCATTTTCTGAGCCGAATAATCGAGATAATCGGCTCACAATATTGTTTTATTTGAGCTGAATAAGTGTTATGTTTGGCTCATGACTTATAACTGGCAACTATCAGATTGGCCTCATTTTATATACGATCTCAGCGGCATTGAGGATGTTCTCTTTGCATTTGTGGAACGTGTGGGAAGGGTTGGCGGCTTGCTGGAAGGCTTGCCGGAAGCCGACCGGGACGAGGCCATGATCGATATCATGGTCGCCGAAGCCATTAAAACTTCCGAAATAGAAGGCGAATTTTTAAGCCGCCAGGATGTCATGTCTTCTATCAGGAATAATCTTGGATTGGGGAATGCCCTGCAATCTCATGATAAAAGAGCCCAAGGCATTGCCGAACTCATGATCGATGTAAGAAACACGTTTGAGGAAAAACTGTCCAAAGGGAAATTGTTTTCCTGGCATTCAATGGTCTTGAAAGGAAGCGACAAAGTTAAAGCCGGAAGATGGCGCACCCACAAGGAAGCCATGCAGGTGATTTCGGGGCCCGTCGGAAGGGAAAAAATTCATTTTGAAGCTCCTCCCTCCCAAATCGTTCCAATAGAAATGTTTGCTTTCATTAAGTGGTTTAACGACACCGCTCCCGGTGGAAAAAACGAAATCAAAAGAGCGATTGTACGATCTGCGATAACGCATCTTTACTTTGAAACCATCCATCCCTTTGAAGATGGCAATGGAAGGATTGGTCGCGTCCTTTCTGAGAAAGCGTTATCACAGGGAATAGGCCGTCCCGTTCTCTTGAGTTTGTCAAAAACCATCGAAGCTAATAAAAAAGATTATTACGAGGCCTTAAAAGAAGGGCAAAGATCGAATGAAATCACAGCCTGGATTGCTTATTTTGCCAATCGGGTTCTTGCATCCCAAATCCAGGCAGAAGAGGAGATCGACTTTACCTTAAGAAAAACGAAATTCTTTGACAAATTCCAAGACGAATTGAACGAGCGTCAGTTAAAAGCCGTCAAACGAATGCTGGAGGAAGGGCCGAAAGGCTTTACAGGAGGTATGAGCGCCAAAAAATACATGGCGATCTGTCAGACTTCGAAAGCCACTGCCACGAGGGATTTGCAGGATTTGCTAGAAAGAGGTATTTTTTCGGCGACCGGAGGCGGACGTAGCACCCGATACGAAATAAATATGTGAGAGTTTTTGGTTACGGAATCCGTTCTCGGCTTCGTTGAAGTAGTTCATCGGCTTCATTATTGTCTTTTACCACCTTTGTGGCAAAGGCCCAAAAAATTACCGATTTATTTTTAATTCCTTGGCATTCTTCCATGAAACCTGATGAGTCCCTTTCTACTATTGCAAGGGCGTGGTAGCAAAATGCTTGCAGATAGTCCATGAATCTGATTTTTCCATGCTCTCGCACTTCACATAGAAACCATTGGTAAAAATCCATCTCGGGGAATTGAGACTGGAGGTCTTTGGTGATTTCCAATTCATCCAAATGAGCTAGCCGCTTATCCCTATGGCTTTTTAAGCAGTCCTTGCTTGGAATTAACTCATCGATTTTATCAATGTATTCGATTAGTTTCTGTTTATTAGGGTTCTCCAATTCTAAGACCCGATTTTTGAGTTCCCTGTATTTTATTTGTGAGGTTTGATCGTAAAAAATTTTATAAATATACAAGGCAATATCTCTTATAAAAACCTCTGCTATTTGTTTATGAGAGTCACTTAAAAGCCCCTCTTGTTCATGGCAGTCTTTCCCGACCAATTTATCCATTGTCAGATAATTTTCCAAGCTTTGCTTAAACCCTACAAAACCATGAAAAGCAAATTGTTCAACTTTTTTCGCCAGTGCCTCCACAATCCCTCCAATGTTTTTTTCTATGATAGTCCTCCATGTATTGTCATGCGAGTTGTTTCTCAAAACAACATTTACAACCCAAGGTCTCCCTATAGTAGCCATAGGCGAGGTTTTGGGGTAGCTTGAAAAATTGTCTGAAAAATATTGAAAATCATATTTTTGGGATATACTATATATATCTTTTGTTTTGCGTGGACAGGTTAAGGAGGAATCATGGATTCGACAATCAGCGCGTGGGGAAATAGCCTGGGTTTGAGAATTCCCAAAGCTTACGCCAGGGAAGTGGGGCTGGAAAGCGGGGACAAGGTGGCGATCAGCGTTCAGGGCGATCATCTGCTGGTGAAGCCGCTCAAAAAATACTCCCTGAAAGATTTGGTCGGTGAAATAGAGAATACCTATGGCGAGGTCGATTTTGGCGCGCCGGAAGGCAAAGAAGTATGGTAGCCAAAAAGAATTATGTACCCGAAAAGGGGCATATCATTTGGCTCGATTTCAATCCTCAGGCGGGACACGAACAGGCGGGGCATCGACCGGCTCTGGTTATCTCTCCCAAAATCTACAATGACAAGGCGGGTCTGGCTCTGGCCTGTCCGATCACTTCAAAAATAAAAAACTATCCCTTTGCGGTTCCACTGCCTTCCAAAGCGGGGTGCGTTCTGGTCGATCAGATCAAGAGCGTGGACTGGCGGGTTCGTCAGGCGAAGTATAAATCCAAGGCTCCTAAAAAAGTGATGGAAGAGGTGTTGGGCAAGCTCGGCGTTCTGATTTTTGACGAGGGGTAGCGTCTTTTGCGCCCGTATCTTTCTATGACATGTCATCAAATCCGCCTGTATTTACGGCGTCTGTTAGAAAAATTCCCGCCCAGGCGTTGTTAATGATAGTTTTTTATTTCCCATTTGCGGAAGAGCCGTTATTATGTAGCCTGAATTAATGAGGATTCCCGCCTCGCTAGCGCAAGTCATCGCTTCGAACGCGCTTGGTTTGCGACAGCCGCATTATAATCAGAAACCTTTATAAAAAACAGGCCCCATTTTGGATATTAATAAAATACCGACCGGCCAGGCGCCGCCCTGGGATATCAACGTTATTGTCGAAGTGCCTTATCGCGGCGACCCGGTGAAATACGAATTGGACAAGAAATCCGGCGCCATCTATGTGGATCGCGTGATGCATACTTCCATGCGCTACCCTTGCAATTATGGATTCGTTCCGCATACCCTTTCGGAAGACGGCGACCCGATCGATGTGCTGGTGGTGTCGAATTCCGGTTTCATGTCCGGTTGTATCGTGCGAAGCCGCCCGGTTGGTGTGTTGAAAATGCGTGACGAGCAGGGCGAGGACGAGAAAATTCTGGCGGTTCCGGTCGATGCGCTCAACCCCTATTACACCGGCATCAACCAGTATTACGATTTGCCGAAAATCCTGCTCGGTCAGATTTCACATTTTTTCACCCACTACAAGGACCTGGAGCCGGATAAATGGGTGAAGGTGGAAGCATGGGAAGATGCGGAACACGCGGCAATGCTCATCGAGCAAGCGATCGCGCGCGAGGCGGCGGAGGAACGCGACGGGATATAAATCGTTTTTGTATAGCCAGCCAATTTAGAAAAATCCAGATTGCAACCTGCGGCGACAAGGCCGCAGGTTTTTTTTATTTGGCGTCCATGACCTTGAGTCCGTTTATCTTTAGATAATTCGCGCTTGTTTTTCAGTCGGTCGAGGGGCGTTCCAGCGTTTCGATAATGCGCAGGGCGAGCGTGTCGGAGGCGCCTTTGTATTGTTGCAGGAGGGAGGAGGCGTTTTTGGCGAGCTGACCGAAGTTCTGGAGCAGAACCCGGAGCGTGTCTTCGAGCCCTTGCGGGTCTTGTACCGCGACCGCCAACTGGTTGCGCGAAAGCGAATCGGCGGTGTCGGAAAAGTTTTCTATATACGGTCCGTGCAATACGGGCAGGCCTTGCGCGGCGGGTTCGATCAGGCTGTGTCCGCCGCCGGGCGGCACGAGGCTGTTGCCGACAAAGGCGACGTGTCCGATGGCGTAGGTCTTTGCCAGTTCGCCATAGGTGTCGAGGATCACCGCATCGTAAGACATTGGCCCGGTACGCTGGAATTCAGAGCGCAGGAGCGTGCGGATCTGCTTTGCCTTGAACAGCGCCATCACTTCATCGACGCGTTCCAGTCGGCGCGGCGCCAGAATCAGCGTGAGCGTCGGGAAACTTTCCTTCAAATTTTTGAAAACATTGGCGATGATTTCTTCTTCCCCCGCGTGGGTGCTTCCCGCGATCCAGACCAGCGCTTCATCCTTGAATTTGTAGGTTTCGCGCAGACGTTGCGCCTCGGTCGCAGACACCGCTTCGACGGTATCGAATTTCAAATCCCCGGCCAAATGGATTTTCTCCGCGTCGATGCCCAGTTGCAACAAACCGTCTTTGCCGCTTTGGTTCTGCATGTAGAGCGCGGAAAAACAGTTGAGGACGCCCGCGCTCAGACCGCGCAGGCTCTGGTAGCGCTTCAGGGACCGTTGCGACAATCTCCCGTTCAGCAGGAGCGCTGGAATATTGCGGGCGCGCAGTTGACGCAGGATGCCGGGCCAGAAACCGGTGTCCATCAGGGCGTAGGCGTTTGGGCGAATCCGCTTGAGAGCCATTGCGGTGAAGGGCAGTATGTCGAGCGGATGGAAGAAGATGCATTCCGCGATGTCTTTGAGTTTGCGCTTCGCCATTTCATAGCCGGAATCGGTGGTCACCGAGACGACGATGCGCAGGTCCGGTTTTTTGTCGCTGAGTTTGGCTAATAGCGGAACGGCGTTTTGAACTTCTCCGGCGGACAGGGCCTGCAACCATAGAATCGGTCTATCATCCTGGGACAGGGCAGGAACGCGGCCAAAATGCTGGGCCAGATGTTTCCATTTATAGCGGGAAAAAAAGGCGTAAAGCGCGAAGCCGGGAACGATGAGGGGTAAAAGCGCGATGCCGATGAGATGGTAGATAACAATCATTCTTTGTCCAGAATTTCGTCGATCCACTCCAGAGATTTTTCAACCGCGCCCTGATTCTCTTCCAGAACCTTGCGCGCCGCCGCGCCGCGTCGTTTGCGTTCGTCGCTGTTTTCCAGCAATTCCAGAAGCGCGGGGTAGAGCGCCTGGACGTTGGCGAGTTGCCAGCCGCCGCCGGATTCCGTCAGCAGTCGGGCTTCCTCGACGAAATTATTCATATGCGGTCCGAAGAGGACGGGCAGATTGTAGGCCGCCGGTTCCAGAATATTGTGTCCGCCGAAGCGCGGGTTGAATCCGCCGCCAACAAAGGCAATGGAGGCGACGGAGTAATAATGCTTCAGCACACCCATTTGATCGACCAGAATGAGAGGCGCGTCGGAATCGTCCTCGCCGATGCGCGAGTGCAGTTTGTAATCGAGTCCATATTCTTTAATCAAACGTTCCACTTCGCTCATGCGTTCGAGGTGGCGCGGCGCGATCACGCAATACAGATCGCTGAACTGTTCGCGTAATTTCATCATGGCTTCGATGATAGGCCCTTCGTCGCCGGGACGCGTGGAGCCGAAGGTGATCTTGAGCGGACTGTCGATCAAACTTCCTTTAAATTGGGATGAGCTGGAGTCGAGCGCGTCGAACTTCACGTTGCCCGCGATGGAGATGCGGCTTGCGTCGATTCCCAGATTGCGAATGCGATCCGCATCCTCCTGACCGCGCATGGAGAAATGCACGACGCCTTCGGTCATCCAGCGAAAGAACCAGGCGAAGCGCGCATAGGAGGTATAGGTCTTTTCCGTCATGCGACCGTTGACCAGCAAAACAGGAATGCCTTTGTTGAGACAGGAACGCAAAAGGCAGGGCCAGAACTCCGCTTCGATCAATACCAGCAGGCGCGGTTGCAGTCGGTTTAGAAAGGGTCGGACGAAGAGAGACAAATCCAACGGCGCCAGAAAGACCGGTTCGAGTCCTTCCTTAAGGGCGAACTCCCTGCCCGAACGCGTGAAAGTGGACAAGGCAATCGCCTGCTTTGGCTTGTCGGCGCGCAAGGCCTGAATGACAATTTTGGCGGCTTGCGCTTCGCCGACGCTGGCGGCATGAAACCACACGCATCCCGAAGACGCGTCGAGTTGCGGCGAAACGCGTGCGCGCTCCAGTATTTCTGCGCGAAAAGCAGCGTTGGTCGCCATCTTGAATAATAAAATCGGAGAAAGAACCAGCGCCAGCGCGCTGGAAAAGATATTGTATAAAAAATCCATAAACAGCGAGTATACTCTCTAAGGTTGATAACGGATGAACATATGTCACTAGAAAAATTCTTTTACCAGGTCATTTCGCCCCAGCGAAAGTTTTATCATATACCCATTTACCTTGGGTTGAAGATAATTTCTGGCATTTACTTTTGGGCGATCCAGTTTCGCTTATGGGCCTACCGATGGGGCTTGTTTCCGCAGAGAAAACTCGACTGCCGGGTCATCAGCGTCGGCAATCTCACCCTCGGCGGCACCGGAAAAACTCCCTTCGTGATCATGATAGCGGAAACCCTGCGCGGACACGGACGCAAACCGGCGATCCTGAGTCGCGGTTACGGCGGGCGGTCCAATAAGGAAGTCAATGTGGTGTGCGACGGACGCGAGATTCTGCTATCGCCTGACTTTGCCGGCGACGAGCCGGTGATGATCGCCCAGCGCCTGCAGAATATTCCGGTATTGACCGGAGCCGACCGCTACCAGACCGGGCGTTATGCGATGGATCATTTCGGCGTCGATTCGCTGGTCCTCGATGACGGGTTTCAACACCTCTCCCTGCAAAGAGATTTCGATATTTTATTGTTCGATCATCAAAGACCCTTCGGCAACGGCAGTCTGTTTCCCGCAGGAGAACTGCGCGAACCTGTAAGCGCCGCGCGACGGGCCGACCGGGTCTGCGTGACGCGATACGCCGGCAAAGGGCGAACGCCGGGCGTCGATTCCAAATTACTCGGCGATATTCCCATCATGAAATCTTCCATGCGACTCGATTTGCTGGTTCCCCTGCAAGCGGGAGAGAGTCTGGAAGCCAGCGTCATTCGCCAGAAACGCGTCGCCGCGTTTTGCGGCATCGCCAATCCCGAAGACTTCCGGCGCATTCTTGAAGAGGCTTCGGCGCGATTGACTTATTATCAGGCTTTCCCGGATCATCATGATTACGAGGCGATTGATTTGAGAGCCATCGAAAAATCAGCGATGGACTCCGGCGCAGAGATGATCGTGACCACCGAAAAAGACGCCGTGAAATTTGTCGATCATGTCTTCAGCCTGCCGATTTACAAGGTGTCGCTGGAAGTAGAAATCCTCGAAGGACGCGAGGCCTTTCTTAAAGACCTGCTGGACTAGCGATTCATGAGCGGCTATTCAGGCGAGGGCGTTCGCGGTTTGTTCCTCGGCATATTGATTCCCTCCCTTTATCTGATCCCTCTGGTCGCGGTCTATTTCTTACCCAAAGATTTCGGATTCGGACATCGCTGGCTGGTCTATGTCGGTCTGGCCTGCGCGGCTCTGGGGTTGATCGTCTGGATCGCGGGTTTCGCCTCGTTGGGCAAGCGGCTGGCGGTGTTCCCCGGCGCGGAAAGTCTGGCGACGGGCGGCATTTATCGATGGATTCGGCATCCGGTTTACGTCGGCATCAGCCTCAATCTGTTGGGTATGTTTCTGGCCTGCGGGTCTGCGCTCGGTCTGGCCTATCTGGCGCTCGTCGTGCTACCTTTGAACCGGTTCCGCGCCAAAAGAGAAGAACAGGCATTGATCGAAAATTTTGGCGACGCTTACCGCCTTTATCGCGACCGGACTTTTTTCTAGGCGGCTGGAGACAACACCGCGCGATTTGCAAAAATGCGATGGCTGAAAAATTGAAAATAAAATTTGGCGCCTTGTCCTCGATGCAGGGCGAAGCCGTTCGAGACGGACAACTGCTGATCGAAGGCGATCGCATCCTCTCCATTGAAGCGAGCAGTCAAGGCCCCGCCGATATACGCACGCTTGATCTGAGCGATTATTTTTTGCTTCCCGGTTTCGTGAACGCGCATTGTCATTTATCCCTGTCTGCGCTCAAGGGCAAACTGCAAAAGCGCGAACGCTTCACCGACTGGGTGCGCGATTTGTTGAGGGTTAACGCCGCCGTTACTTTCTCCGAGCGTTTAGAAGCGATGCGTGAAGCGTCGCAGGAGATGATGCGCTCCGGCGTGACCTCCCTTGGTGATTATCTGTCGCAAGCGGAATTACTGCCGGAGTACGCAAACTTTCCCTTTCGCCAGATTTTGTTTTGGGAAACGCTGGGCTTCAAGTCCGACGCCGCAACGCAGATCGTGGCGCGGCTGGAGGATCTGCTCGATTCCTTCGACGCAGGCAGTGAAAGCCTGCGCTCCGGCATCGCCCCGCACGCCCCGTATTCCGTTTCCCCCGAATTGTTCAAAGCGTTACGAAAATTAGCGAAGCGCCATTCCGCGCCCTGGTCTTGTCACGTCGCCGAATTTCCAGAGGAAGAGCGATTTTTGAAGGAGGGCGGCGGCGAGATGGCGGCATTTCTGCAAGAACGCGGAGCGTTGGACCCGAACTGGCGTCCTCCGGGAAAAGGCCCCGTCGCCTATCTCGACGCCTTGGGCGTTCTCAATCAGATGACCCTCATCCACGCCAATCATATGGATATGAACGATTTGGATCGGATCGCGTCGAACAAAGCCAGCGCCGTGTTCTGTCCCGGAAGCTCGCAATGGTTTGGACGGCGCGAGCTATTGCCGATCCCCGAACTGCGCGCCCGCAAGATAGCCGTCGGATTGGGCACCGATTCCCTCGCCAGCAACGAATCCTTGAATTTTCTTCGCGAATTGAGGATTGCCAGCGCGACTTTTCCCGAAATCAGCCACCGCGCCTGGTTGGAGATGGCCACGCGCGAAGGCGCCAAGGCCCTGGGCCTGAATTCCGGTATTCTGGCCCCGGGGCGCCCCGCCGATGTGATTGGATTTCGTATGCCCGCCGATGTTGAAGATCCCGAAACCCTGCCATTCGAAGAAACACGCCAGAATGCTGATTTTGTCATGAGTCGCGGCAAGATCGTCTGGCATCCACACGCAGAACCCGCCTCCTGAACGACCCAGGCTTATTAAACATCAAGCGCTTAGCGCAAAGAGCCGTTAAATAGAAAGACCATTTTATCGCTCAGGCCCGAAGTCCGCGCGTTGATTTGATTAAAAATTATAATCCTATATAATTCATTAGGTTATGAGGGTTTTTGCTGTAAAAAATTCCGTTTTAGTCGCGCTGATAGTGTTGGCGGGCGTCATCCTTTCCGGTTGCGTGAGTTCCCGCGCCGGCGTGGACCCCCGCATGCGCTTCAAGCAAATCACGCCCGACATGGAATTTGAGATGGCTTCCTATATAAAGAGAGGCTGTGACAAAGAATACCGCTACTTGGACCCAGAAATCGCCCGTCTGTATTCGGTGATCCCCGGAGGCGGGCAGTTTTACACAGGCGAATCGGGTAAAGGCTGGATGTATCTGCTTTCCTCCCCTCTGCTGATCCCCTATATCGTATCTTTTGAAGACGCGCAAAATTCCGTCGATTATTATAATTTTCGTTACACTCTGGAGTATTGCCGCAGAAAATTTAACGTGAAAAGGCCAAACAAGCGAGAAAACAAGGCAAGCGTTAAAAAATCAAAGAGTTCCCGTAAGCGTGTTATCAGTAAAACGCTGAAGCGAAAAAAAAGAGTCAAACCCCCGCCGCCAAAGCCTCCGCGCCAGCAGAATATAATTATTTTGGAAAAGATAGAAAAAAAGTAAAAATAATCTGTGAAAACACTTGCAAGCGTGTTAAAGTGAGTAAAAAATACGAGCAAGTGCGTTGCCGTCTGACCATTTAGGCTTCTGAGAATTTAGCCCTTGCGGCTCCTCAAAAAATCTAAGGAAGTGTCTTTTTGTATTGACAGGCGTCACATAAAACCTTTAGAATCCAAAATTTCCATTTCGCTGAGCTGGCATAGCTCAGTTGGTAGAGCAGCTGATTTGTAATCAGCCGGTCGGGGGTTCGAGTCCCTTTGCCAGCTCCATGCATTGCTATGGCGTGAGGAGTCGGATTTAAGAGGACTTCGCGCTTTTTTTGTGTTTTTGCAGTGAATTAGCGCGAAGGAAGAATGCCTTCGAATTAGAACGGGGAGGTTCCCGAGTGGCCAAAGGGAACAGACTGTAAATCTGTCGGCACCGCCTTCGGAGGTTCGAATCCTCCCCTCCCCATTCAGCTATATTGCGGGAATTGGGCGGGAATAGCTCAGTTGGCTAGAGCGTCAGCCTTCCAAGCTGAGGGTCGCGGGTTCGAGTCCCGTTTCCCGCTCCACCTTTTGGATTTCAGGTATTTGGTGGGTGATATCGCGGAGAATGCCCGCGTAGCTCAGTGGTGGAGCGCTTCCTTGGTAAGGAAGAGGTCATCGGTTCAATCCCGATCGTGGGCTTATTTTTATAGGATGGATTGTCGTTGGGCGCGGGGTTCGGCGGCTTTAGAATAACAGGGTTGGCTTTAATTTGACGGGCGATTATGAGAGATATTATTCAGTTGGCATGCGAAGATTGTAAGCGACGTAATTATTCTTCGACAAAAAATAAGAAAAAAACGACGCATCGGCTCGAAATAAAAAAATATTGCCGCTTCTGCAGGAAGCACACCCCCCATAAGGAAACAAAATAAAATTTTACGTTTGCGTGCCGGGTTGTGGATGGGCGAGATACCCGTGGCGCCTTCGATGATTTAAGTCCAGGAAAACCAAGGCCAGTAGCTCTAATTGGTTAGAGCATCGGACTCCAAATCCGAGGGTTGTGGGTTCGAATCCCTCCTGGCCTGTACTTATTTTAACGGTGGTTTGGAAAGAAATGATAGCCAAGGCAATACAGTTTTTATCAGAAGTTAAGGTGGAAGTTAAAAAGGTGACGTGGCCTTCCCGGCGAGAGTCGATGGGCGGCACGATGGTCGTTTTGGTGACGGTGCTTCTGATGTCGGTGTTCCTTGGTTTGGTTGATATGTTATTGGCCAAGCTGGTGCAAAGTCTCATTTAATCGCGATCTCAAGGGGGCCTGTGGAAGAGAATTCCGACGAAAAAAAATGGTATGTCATTCATACCTATTCCGGTTACGAGCGCAAGGTGAAGTTGAGCCTGTTGGAGCAGTTTGAGACGACGGGTCGCAAGGACGTTCTGGGAGATGTGGTGATTCCCACGGAAGAAGTGGTTGAGGTTCGCAAGGGCAAGAAGCGAATTTCTTCCAGAAAATTTTTTCCTGGTTACGTTTTGATCAATGTGGTGATGGATCAGGATATCTGGTATCTGATCAAAAATACCGCGAAGGTGACGGGTTTTCCCGGCGCTGGCGGGCACCCGGTGGCTTTGTCTGAGGGTGAGGTCAAGACGATCATGGATCAGATTAAGGGTGAGTCTTCTCGTCCGAAGCCGAAATTTTCTTTTGAGAAGGGTGAAAGCGTTCGCGTGATCGAGGGTCCATTCCTCAATTTCAACGGGGTGGTGGACGATGTGAATCATGACAAGGGTAAAGTTAAGGTCATGGTGTCGATCTTTGGGCGCGGAACGCCTGTGGAGCTGGAATTTCCGCAGATCGAGCGGGTCTGATCCTGGCCTGGCGATAAGAAATTGAAGAATTTAGTGAATAACGGATAATTAGAAAGGAATTGGTTTCGTGGCGACTAAAAAAGAGGTAACCGGGCTGATTAAGTTGCAGATTCCGGCGGGTCAGGCGACCCCGTCTCCGCCAGTGGGTCCTGCATTGGGTCAGCATGGCGTGAATATCATGGATTTTTGTAAGGCGTTCAACGCCTCGACGCAGGGTCAGGAGGGAATGATTATTCCCGTGGTCATCAGCGTTTACAAGGATCGCACGTTTGACTTTATCACCAAGTCGCCTCCGGCGTCCGTTCTGCTCAAGCAGGCGGCGAGCATCGCCAAGGGATCGTCGAATCCGAGTAAGGAGTTTGTTGGCAAGGTGACTCTGGCACAGGTTCAGGAGATCGCGAAAACCAAGATGAACGACCTGAATGCGAGCGATTTGGATATGGCTGTAAACATTATCAAGGGTTCCGCCAGAAGCATGGGGCTTAAGGTAGAAGGTTAATTGGAACGAGGGAATTGAAATGGCGAAGTTAAGCAAGAAGCAGAAAGCGTTTCAGGAAAAGGTCGATCGAAACACGCGTTATGAGTTGAAGGACGCGATCGGTCTGGCGAAAGAAGGCGCTCAGGCGAAATTTGACGAATCCGTAGACGTTGCCGTGAAATTGGGCGTCGATCCGCGCAAGGCGGATCAGAACCTGCGCGGAAGCGTGGTGTTGCCGCGTGGAACGGGGAAAACGTTTCGAGTGCTGGTGTTCGCCAAAGGCGAAAAGGAAAAAGAAGCTTTGGACGCCGGCGCCGAGCATGTGGGCGGCGATGAGCTGGCGGCTAAAATTCAAGGCGGCTGGATGGAGTTTGATCGCGTTGTGGCTACTCCCGACATGATGGGCGTTGTGGGTAAGCTGGGTCGCGTGCTGGGGCCTCGCGGCATGATGCCGAATCCGAAAACGGGAACGGTAACGTTCAACGTTAAAGAGGCGATCGAAGAGATTCAGGCGGGAAAAGTGGATTTTCGCGTTGACAAGGCGGGCATCATTCATGCGCCGCTGGGAAAAGCAAGTTTCAGCGTGGACGATCTTGCAGAAAACTACGATGCGCTGGTGTCGATGTTGGTGAAATTGAAGCCGTCTTCCAGTAAGGGTCTCTATATTCGCGGCGTGTCTCTGTCGACGACGATGGGAATCGGCATCAAAATCAACCACGTGATGAACTGAGGGTGGTTGGCTCCAGCGGAGCTTGTCAAAAAGTAATTATCAGGAAACAAAGTCGAAAGGTTGCAACGTGCCCAACGCTGAAAAAATAAAAGCAGTCGAAGAATTGACGGAAGTGTTTCAAAAGGCGAAGTCCGCCGTGCTGGCAAATTACCAGGGCATCGACGCTCTGGAGATCACCGCATTGCGCGCTCACATGAAGGAGCGTTCGATTGAATTTCGCGTCATCAAGAATACCTTGGCGCGCGAAGCGGCCAAAAACACGTCTTTTGAGGTGATGAGTGATCAGCTGAAAGGTCCGGTTTCTCTGACTTTGAGTTACGACGATGCGGTGGCTCCCGCAAAAGCGTTGATGGAATACTCCAAGACAGGGCCAAAGAAAAACCCGGAAATCATTTGCGGCGTGGTCGAAGGCAAGCAATGCACGCCTGCGCAGGTGAAAGCGCTGGCTGATTTGCCATCGAAAGAAGTTTTGATTTCTCAAATGCTGTCCGTAATGCAAGGGCCCACCACCAATTTCGTGGGTGTGTTCAGCAGTCTGTTGCGAAAACTGGTTGGTACGCTGGACGCCGTGAAAGACAAAAAAGCTTCCGAATAAGAAGCGGCGAATACTGGCGGGTCTGAATCTGAATATTTCAATAATTAATAGTTTTTATATATTTTGTGAAAGGAGATTTTAAATGTCTGTGACGAAAGATGATGTCATTTCTTTTATTGACGGGATGACCGTGTTGGAGATGTCGGAATTTGTAAAAGAGTTGGAAGACAAGTATGGCGTAACTGCGGCGGCTCCGGCGGCTATGATGGCAATGCCTGCGGGCGGCGACGCTGGCGGCGCGGCGGAAGAGAAAACGGAGTTCGACGTTATTCTGTCTGCGGCGGGCGACAAGAAAATTCAGGTCATTAAAGAAGTGCGCACGATCACTGGATTGGGTCTGAAAGATGCGAAAGATCTGGTTGACGGCGCGCCCAAGCCCCTGAAAGAAGGCGTTAAAAAAGAAGAAGCGGACGATATCAAAGCCAAGATCGAAGCGGCCGGCGGTTCGGTTGAAATTAAGTAATTCCCCGATCTTTGATTTGCGTCAGACACACATTTTCTTTTTTTAACCTTTTCTATAGAGGGTTAGGCAGCCTATGACGAAAAGCCGTTCTCAAAAAGCGCTTGTCAGTTTGAGAAATAGGAAAAATTTCGCCCAAATTCCAACAGTAATTGATATCCCTAATCTGATTGAAATTCAGAAAAAGTCCTTTGAACACTTTCTGCAGTGGGAAGTCGCTCCTGGCGAGCGTAAAAGCCAGGGGTTGGAGGAAGTGTTTCAGGATATTTTTCCTATTTCAGATCTGAATATTAACGCTCGTATTGAATACGTCGGCTATGAAGTCGGCGTGTGGGAAACGAGCGAGGGAGAGTTCAGTGAACTGGGCGGACCGGGAGTGGTCTGCTCAAAAACAGGGCAGGAAGTCGCTTATAAGGAAAAATATAAGCTGAGCGAATGCCGCCAAAAAGGGCTGACCTATGCCGATCCCATTAAGATAATGGTTCGGCTTGTTTTGTTTGACCGGGAGCGCATTGACCTCAACGCCAAGAATCTGAAGACCCTTGTGGGTCAGCACATCATGGAAGAGGTGAAGAGTCCTGCGACCGGCAAGGTGATCGTGGCGTCTCGTACGCTGGCTACGGAAGAAATTGTTCAGCGCTTGCAGGACGAAAAAGTCCAGCAGGTGGTGATTAACGTCATTCGCGAAGTGAAAGAGCAGAAGATTTTTCTGGGCGAAATGCCCATGATGGGTCCGACCGGCACCTTCATGATCAACGGCGTTGAGCGCGTTATCGTGAGCCAGATGCACCGGTCTCCCGGCGCGTTTTTCTCGCACGACAAGGGCAAGACGCATGTCAGCGGCAAGGTGCTTTATTCGGCGCGCATCATTCCCGACCGCGGTTCCTGGGTCGATTTCGAATTCGACATCAAAGACATTCTTTACGTTAAGATCGACCGACGTCGCAAGCTTCCGGCCACCATCCTCCTGCAGTCCTTTGGGATGGATAACAAGCAGATTCTGGAAGCGTTCTACCCGATCGAAAAAATCAGCATCACCACCAAGGGCGAGGAGAGTCGTTTCTTCATCAACTCCAAGAGTCTGATGGTGGGTTTCAAAACTCTGGAAGATATCGTCGATTCAAAATCAGACGAAGTCGTCCTCAAGGCCAATAAAAAAGTCACGCCGGTTTTGAAGAAAAAAGTTCAGCGCATGGCGCGAGCCTCCAAGGTTGAGATTGACGAGGAGAGCTTGATTGGCAAATACCTGTTCGACGATATCATCGACGCGGAAACCGGCGAAGCGCTGGTGGAATCCAACACCCTGATCACCGAAGACGTTCTTGCCAATATCAAGAAGAACGCGCCTGCGGAAATCAGCGTTCTGCGCATTGACGACGAGACGCCGGACACCAGTATTCGCGACACCATTGCGGCGGCGAAAATCACCTCCGAAATCGACGCGATTCGCGAGATTTACAAGCGTCTGCGTCCCGGCGATCCGCCAACGCCAGACATTGCTCGCAGTTTGTTCGTCAACCTGTTCTTCAACACCAAGCGATACAATCTGTCGGTGGTGGGGCGCATCAAGCTGAATCAGAAATTCAATCTGGATATTCCTGAGAACAATCGACTTCTGAACCTGGAAGATCTGGTTGCCGTGGTTCGTCATCTGGTTGACCTGCGCAATGGCGTGGGAACGATCGACGACATCGACCATCTCGGCAACCGTCGCGTCCGCGCTGTGGGCGAGTCTCTGGAGAATCAGTTCCGAGTCGGTCTGGTTCGTATGGAACGCGCGATCATTGAGCGCATGTCCATTCAGGATTTAGAAGTGTCCATGCCGCATGATCTCATCAATTCGAAACCGGTCACGGCGGCGATCAAGGAATTTTTTGGAAGCAGTCAGTTGTCCCAGTTCATGGACCAGACCAATCCTTTGTCCGAGGTCACCCACAAGCGACGATTGAGCGCCTTGGGGCCGGGCGGTTTGACGCGGGAGCGCGCGGGCTTTGAAGTGCGCGACGTGCATCCGACGCATTACGGTCGTATTTGCCCGATTGAAACGCCTGAGGGACCGAATATTGGTTTGATCGCGTCTTTGAGCACCTATGCGCGAGTGAATGAGTACGGTTTCATCGAGACGCCTTACCGGCGCGTTGAAAAAGGCCGGGCCAGCGAAGACGTCGAATTTCATACGGCAATGGTAGAAGATAATTACGTCATCGCTCAGGCGAACGCAAGAATGGATGATAATGGCAAATTTGTTGAGCCAATTATCTCTGCGCGCCAAGGCGGCGACTTCATTCTGTCTCCGACCGAAAAGATTGATTATATGGACGTGTCGCCGAAGCAGTTGATCAGCGTCGCGGCATCCCTGATTCCTTTTCTCGAAAACGACGACGCCAACCGGGCCTTGATGGGTTCCAATATGCAACGTCAGGCAGTCCCTCTCCTGCGGGCGGAAGCGCCTTTTGTGGGAACGGGAATGGAGGCGATTGTCGCCAGCGATTCCGGGGCGGTCATTGTCGCCGAACACGACGGCGAAGTCATCAGCGCCGACGCCACGCGTATTGTGGTTCGTACCGTAGGAAAAGGAAAAGGCAAGGCCAAGACATCGCGAAGTCGATTGCTGGATTCGAATGTGGATATTTACACGCTGTCCAAGTTTCAGCGTTCCAATCAGAACACCTGTATTAATCAGAAGCCTCTCGTTCAAACGGGCGACAAGGTCAAGGCCGGTCAGGTGATTGCCGACGGACCTTCGACGGAACTCGGCGAACTGGCTCTGGGGCGCAACGCGCTTGTGGCGTTCATGCCCTGGCACGGTTACAACTTTGAAGATGCGATCATCGTCAGCGAAAAGCTGGTGAAGGAGGACGTCTACACCTCGATTCATATTGAAGAGTTTGAAGTTGAGGCTCGGGATACGAAACAGGGTAAAGAAGAGATCACGCGGGATATTTCCAACGTCGGGGAGGATGCGTTAAAGAATCTGGACGACAGCGGAATCATTCGCATTGGGGCGAACGTCAAGCCCAATGATATCCTGGTCGGAAAGATCACTCCGAAAGGGGAAACCCAGCTCAGCCCCGAAGAAAAACTGCTGAAAGCGATCTTCGGTGAAAAAGCCGGCGACGTTCGCGACACCTCCCTGCGCGTTCCACCGGGAATTCAGGGCACCGTGATCGACGTCAAGGTGTTTTCTAGAAAAGGCATTGATAAGGATTCGCGCACGCTCTCCATTGAGACGGAAGAAATTTCGTTGATTGAAAAAGATTTCAACGACGAAATCAAAATCGTGATCAGCGAGACCGAGAAACGAATGCGCGCCGCATTACTTGGCGCTACCGCAAGCAAGTCGACCACGGTCGGCAAAGCAAAATTCAAGAAAGGTCAGAAGATCACGGAAGAGGAATTGGATGTTCTGGGCGTGAAAGACCTGCCCTCGACGCCTTGTTCGGAAGCTGTGACGGATCAGTTCAAGGAATGGGCTGAAAGTTGCGCCGATCAGGTCAATATTCTCAAGACCATGAAAGAGGACAAGGTTGCGCGTTTGAAAAAAGGCGACGATCTGGCCCCTGGCGTGATCAAGATGGTCAAGGTCTTCCTTGCAATGAAACGCAAGTTGCAGGTTGGAGACAAGATGGCGGGACGTCATGGAAACAAGGGCGTCGTGTCGACTATCGTTCCTGAAGAGGATATGCCCTATCTTGAAAACGGCACACCCATTGAGCTCATTCTGAATCCGCTTGGCGTACCGTCTCGTATGAACGTCGGGCAGATTCTGGAGACCAATCTGGGTATGGCGGCGAAAGTAACAGGCGAGCATATGGCGACTCCGGTTTTCGACGGCGCCAAAGAGCAGGATATTCGAGACATTTTACACGCCCATGATTTCCCGGAAGCGGGGGAGATGACCCTGGTCAACGGCAGGTCCGGCCAGCGTTTTCGACAAAAGGTCATGGTGGGTTATATCTATATGTTGAAACTGCATCATCTTGTAGACGACAAGATCCATGCCCGTTCTACGGGTCCTTACTCGCTGGTCACGCAACAGCCGCTGGGCGGTAAAGCTCAGTTCGGCGGACAGCGTCTGGGGGAGATGGAAGTGTGGGCGCTGGAAGCCTATGGCGCGGCCTACACTCTGCAGGAAATGTTGACCGTCAAGTCCGACGACGTCGAAGGTCGCAAGCGTATGTACGAAGCGATCGTCAAGGGCGACACCAACTTGACGCCCAGCCTGCCGGAATCGTTTAACGTTCTGGTGAAAGAGTTGCAGAGTCTGGCGATCGACGTTGAGTTGATCGAGTCAATAAAATAAATCAAACCCGTCAACCATGCGTTTCAATTCAGCTTTCATGTGTGCGCATACTAACAAAAGGAGATAAACCTGGTGGATAGCTTTATGTTTTTCGAAAAGCCCAAGAATCCCATCATGTTTGACGCGATTCGAGTTCGATTGGCATCGCCTGAGAAAATTCGTTCGTGGTCCTATGGCGAGGTCAAGAAACCCGAAACCATAAATTACCGAACCTTCAAGCCAGAGCGCGACGGTTTGTTTTGCGCCAAGATCTTTGGCCCGGTCAAGGACTGGGAGTGCAACTGCGGCAAGTACAAGCGCATGAAGCACAAAGGCGTCGTTTGTGAGAAATGCGGCGTGGAAGTCATTCTGTCCAAAGTGCGTCGCGAACGCCTGGGGCATATTGAACTGGCCAGCCCGGTTGCTCATATCTGGTTTTTCAAGGGATTGCCGTCCCGCATCGGTCATGTGCTCGACCTGAGCCTGAAAGACCTGGAACGCATCATTTATTTTGAAAATTATGTTGTCGTGGATCCGGGCGATTCCGATCTGCAACGCGGTCAACTCCTCGCTGAAGAAGAATATCATGAAGCGGAGATGGAGTTCCCCGACACCTTGAAAGTGATGATCGGCGCGGAAGCGATTCTTGAATTGCTGACCTCTCTCGATCTCGATGCAGAAATCGAAAAAATCAAGGTCGATCTGGAGAATACCCGTTCGGTCATGAACAAGCGGAAGTTTTCGAAGCGCCTCAAAATCATTGACGCGTTCCGAAAATCCGGCAACAAACCCGAATGGATGATCCTCAAGGTCGTTCCCGTGATTCCGCCCGAGTTGCGCCCGCTGGTGCCTTTGGATGGCGGACGCTTTGCGACTTCCGATCTCAACGATTTATACCGCCGCGTCATCAACCGCAACAATCGCCTGAAGCGATTGCAGGAGTTGAAAGCGCCGCAGATCATTATCCGTAACGAAAAACGCATGTTGCAGGAAGCGGTGTCCGCTCTGTTTGATAACGGACGTCGTGGACGCACCCTGCGCGGCACGAACAAACGCCCGCTGAAATCGCTGAGCGATATGCTCAAAGGCAAGCAAGGTCGATTTCGACAGAACCTGCTTGGCAAACGCGTTGACTATTCCGGTCGATCCGTCATCGTTGTCGGACCTGAACTGGATTTTCATCAATGCGGACTGCCCAAGAAAATGGCCCTGGAGTTGTTCAAGCCCTTTGTGTTCAGTCGGCTTGAGAAAAAAGGCTATGCGGCGACAATTAAAACTGCAAAAAAACTGGTAGAGCAGGAGCGGCCCGAAGTGTGGGAAGTGCTCGAAGAAGTGGTCGACGGTCACCCCATTCTGCTCAACCGCGCGCCTACATTGCATCGACTCGGAATTCAGGCGTTCATGCCCATACTGATCGAGGGCAAGGCCATTCAATTGCATCCCCTGGTATGTACCGCGTTCAACGCCGACTTTGACGGCGACCAGATGGCGGTCCATGTGCCGCTCTCCATGGAAGCGCAGGTGGAAGCCAAGTTGTTGATGATGTCCTCCAACAACGTTTTGTCCCCGTCGAACGGCAAGCCGATTGCGGTGCCGTCCCAGGATATCGTTCTGGGTTGTTATTATATGACGAAGGTCAAGGGCAACGTTAGGGGCGAGGGAAAAGTATTCGCCAATTCCAAGGAAGTGATCGCCGCTTACGATGCCGGTCAGCTTGACCTGCAGGCGCGCATCATGGTTCGCGTTCAGGGAGAGCTGGTGCAAACCACGACCGGACGCATCATGCTGGGCGAAGAACTGCCGAGTGAATTGCCGTTTGATATGATCAATCGCTTGATGGACAAGAAAGCCTTGTCGGAATTGATATCCAAATCCTTCCTGATAGCGGGTCGTGAAAAAACCGTCGGCTTGCTGGACAGCGTCAAACGACTCGGGTTCCAGTTTGCAACCGAAGCCGGTTTGACCATTTCCCTCAATCAGATGAAGATTCCGGATGCAAAAATATCGTTGGTGGAAAAAACCCGCGAGCAGGTATTGAAAGTGTATCAGCAGTACCGCGACGGTTTGATCACCAACGGCGAGCGATACAATAAAGTGATCGATATTTGGGCGCATGTCACCGAAAAAGTTTCGGAAGAAATGTTCCGCGAGCTGGAAGAGGAAGACGAGCGAATCGTAGACGGCGCCGACATGAAAGATTTTAACTCGATCTTCATCATGGCCGACTCCGGAGCGCGCGGTTCCGCACAGCAGTTGCGTCAGTTGGCGGGTATGCGCGGTTTGATGGCCAAGCCCTCGGGCGAGATCATCGAAACGCCGATCACCGCAAACTTCCGCGAAGGCCTGTCGGTTATCCAGTATTTTATTTCGACCCATGGCGCGCGCAAAGGTTTGGCGGACACCGCTTTGAAAACGGCGAACTCCGGTTACCTCACGCGACGTCTGGTGGACGTGGCCCAGGACATTATCATTCACGAAGAAGACTGCGGCACCTTGAAGGGCTTGACCGTGTCTGCGCTGGTCGAAGCCGGAGAAGTCATTCAGCCGCTCGGCGAACGTATTCTCGGTCGAACCGCGCTGGAAGATGTGTGCGATCCTTTCTCCAGCGAAGTATTGATCAAAGCCAACGACATGATCGATGAGCAGGCGGTAGAGATCATCGAAAATGCAGGCGTCGAGAGCGTGGAAATTCGATCCGGTCTGACTTGTGAATCGCGAAGCGGTATCTGCATCAAATGCTATGGACGCAATCTGGCTACCATGGGTTGGGTTGAAGTGGGCGAGCCGGTCGGCGTCATTGCGGCGCAATCCATCGGCGAACCGGGAACCCAGCTGACCATGCGTACCTTCCATATCGGCGGAACGGCGAGTCGCGTTGTTGAGCAAACCACCTTGCAGAGCAAAAAGGGCGGTTTTGTGAAATACATGGGCCTGAGAACGATCAAAACCCATAATGGCGAAATCATCGTCATGAACCGCAACGGCTTCATCGCCATTCAGGACGAGAACGGCCGCGAAAAAGAACGCTACTCTGTGGTCTATGCGGCAAAACTGAAGGTGAACGACGGGCAGGAGGTTCAGGAAAGCCAAACGCTGGTAGAGTGGGATCCTTACGCCAACTCAATCGTTACCGAGGTTTCGGGTTCCGTAGCCTTTGGCGACGTGGTTGAAGGCGTGACCATGAAAGAGGATTTTGACGAAATCACCGGCTTGTCCACCAAAGTCATCATCAGTCATCGCGACGAGAAAAAACAGCCGCGCGTTTCCATTAAAGATGAAAAAGGCGAAACGCTACGGCGCTATCTGTTGCCCGCAGGCGCACATATCAACGTTACCGAAGGCGACGCGGTGCACGCAGGCGACATGATCGTGAAAATCCCTCGCGAATCGGCGAAGACCAAAGACATCACCGGCGGTCTGCCGCGTGTTGCGGAATTGTTCGAAGCCCGCAAGCCGCATGAGCAGGCCACCATCACCGAAGTCGCGGGCAAGGTCAAATTTGGCGGATTCGTCAAGGGCATGCGCAAAGTCATCGTCGAGACCGAAACCGGAGAAGAATTCGAGTATCTCATCCCACGCGGCAAACACATCAACGTGCACGAAGGCGACGAAGTGATCGCCGGCGAGCCGCTGATGGACGGCGCGTCCAATCCTCACGATATTTTGAGGATTCTGGGTGAAAACGAGTTGCAGAAATATCTGGTGAACGAGGTTCAGGAGGTCTATCGACTCCAGGGCGTCGCTATCAACGACAAGCATATCGAGGTCATTGTCCGGCAGATGTTGCGCCACTTGATCATCGAGGAACCGGGAGAAACGGATCTGCTCATCGGCGAACAAGTCACCAAGAAAGTGTTTAACGAAAGAAATCAGGAAGCGATCAAGAATAATCAGAAACCGGCGAAGGGTTCGCCGGTTCTGCTGGGCATCACCAAGTCGTCGCTGAGTACGGAAAGTTTTATCTCGGCGGCTTCCTTCCAGGAGACCACGCGCGTTCTCACAGAAGTGAGCGTGAGCGGTCGCAGGGACGATCTGGTGGGTCTGAAGGAGAATGTCATTATGGGCAAATTGATCCCTGCAGGGACTGGCTGTCGAGCTTACACCGGCATTCGGATCGAAGAGCCTGGAATGGACGAAGAGGATAAAATTGAAGAGGAAGAGACGGCTGTACCTGCCGAATAAAAAATTCTCTCAGATTTTTGTAGTTTTGCCTTGACTCCTGAATTTTCAGTGATAAGATTACTAACTTTTCACGCCGTAAATCTTAGCGAAAACAAACGCGCTTAAGTTATTGTTTTTTTAAATTTAAGTGCTGTGAGCGATCGGTAGCCTCGTGTTGTATTGCGATGGCTGGTAGGAGAAATTCGTTTTGCCGACAATTAATCAATTAGTGCGATCAGGTCGTAAAAAAGCGGTTCGAAAGACCGCAAGTCCGGCGCTGAAATCATGTCCTCAGAAGAGGGGTGTTTGCGTTCGTGTGTATACATCGACTCCAAAGAAGCCGAACTCTGCGTTGCGCAAGGTAGCGCGCGTGCGTTTGACGAATGGTATGGAGGTCACGACCTATATTCCGGGTATCGGGCACAATCTTCAGGAGCACTCTATCGTGATGATACGCGGGGGTCGTGTGAAAGACCTGCCGGGTGTGCGTTATCATGTGCTTCGTGGTTGTCTTGATACGCTGGGTGTGGACAAGCGAATGCAAGGGCGTTCGAAATATGGCGCAAAGAAGCCTAAAAAATCTTAATTGAGACCAGAATAAACAATGGCACGTAGAAGAGAAGCACAAAAGCGACAGATCATTCCTGATCCCAAGTATAACGATATTCTGGTGGCGCGGTTCATTAACTGTGTGCTCCGCCAGGGTAAGAAGAGTCTTGCTGAGCGCATCCTGTATTCCGCTTTGGATGCAGTGGGTGAGAAAGCTAAAGAAGAGCCGTTGAAGGTTTTTAAGAAAGCTGTGGAGAATGCGGCTCCTTTGCTGGAAGTGCGATCGCGACGAGTGGGCGGCGCAACCTATCAGGTTCCCGTTGAGGTGAAGGAGAGTCGTCGTGTTGCGCTTAGTATTCGCTGGTTGATTCAGCATGCCAAGGCTCGACCGGGTCGGTCGATGGCTGAAAAATTGACGGGTGAGTTGCTGGATGCGTTCAATAACACGGGCGGTTCCGTCAAGAAGAAGGATGAAGTGCATCGTATGGCAGAAGCTAACAAGGCTTTCGCTCATTACCGGTGGTAAAAAACCCTCTTAAAATTTGATTCGATTATGAGTAAAAAGACGCCCTTGGAAAGGGTGAGAAATATTGGCATTATTGCGCACATCGACGCGGGTAAAACCACGACGACGGAGAGAATTCTGTACTACACCGGGCGAAGTCACAAAATCGGTGAAGTGCATGACGGCACCGCGACCATGGACTGGATGGAGCAGGAGCAAGAGCGCGGCATCACGATCACGTCGGCGGCGACCACCTGTTTTTGGCGCGACCATTTGGTGAATATTATTGATACCCCCGGTCATGTTGACTTTACGGCTGAAGTGGAGCGTTCCCTACGCGTTTTAGATGGCGCGATCGGCGTATTCTGTGCGGTGGGCGGCGTGGAGCCTCAGTCGGAGACAGTATGGCGACAGGCGAGCAAGTATCGCGTCCCACGAATAGGCTTTGTTAATAAGATGGACCGCGCGGGAGCTGATTTTCTCAATGTTGTCAGTCAAATGAAGAGTCGTTTGAATGCGAAGCCGGTATTGATTCAGTTGCCGATCGGATCGGAGCATAATTTTGTCGGCGTCATCGACCTTGTGAAGATGAAGGCGAATGTGTATTCCGAGGCCAATAACAACGGCGAGACTTATGAGACGGTAGACATTCCTGAAGATATGTGCGAGCAAGCGGATGAATACCGTGAGGCTCTGCTGGAAGCTTTGGCCGATGTGGACGAGGTTTTGATGGAGAAGTTTCTCGGCGGCGAGGAAGTGACGGAGGCTGAGGTGCTGGCGGCTCTGCGTAAGGGCGCTTTGGACCTGCAGTTTACCCCTATTTTGTGCGGCGCGTCTTTCAAGAACAAAGGCGTTCAGCAGTTGCTGGATGCGGTGACGCTTTACCTGCCTTCGCCTTTGGAGACCCCTCCGGTAGTTGGTGAAAATCCCAATACCCAGCAGGAAGAGGCGCGCAAGCCTGAAGATGGCGAGCCCTTGTCGGCTTTGGCGTTCAAAATCATGACCGATCCATTTGTGGGTCAGCTGGCGTTTGTTCGGGTGTATTCTGGTGAATTGAAGAGCGGAAGCTATGTTTATAATTCGACCAAGAATCAGCGTGAGCGCGTCGGTCGACTGCTTCGCATGCATGCGAATAAGAGGGAGGAAGTGACCTCGGTGAGAGCGGGCGATATCGCCGCGGCTATTGGTTTGAAGAAGACTTTTACTGGGGACACCTTATGTTCCCAGGACCATCCTATCATCCTCGAATCCATCTCCTTTCCTGAGCCGGTTATATCAGTCGCTATTGAGCCTAAAACCAAGGCCGAGCAGGACAAGCTTTCAGATTGTTTGCAGAAATTATTGCAGGAAGATCCGACCTTCAGCGTCAAAGTGGATCCCGAGACCAATCAAACGGTCATCTCGGGTATGGGCGAGTTGCATTTGGAGATTATTGTCGATCGAATGCGTCGCGAGTTTTCCATGGACGTTTCTGTGTCGAAGCCTCAGGTGGCCTACAAGGAAACCATTACCAAGCCGATCGAAGGCGAGTATCGATACGTCAAGCAGACGGGTGGTCGTGGTCAGTATGGTCATGTCAAGATTTTGCTGGAGCCGCGCGAAGCGGGTTCCGGTTTTGAGTTTGTCAACAAGATCGTCGGTGGCGCAATTCCGAAGGAATACATCGCCCCGGTTCAGAAGGGAATTGAAGAGGCGATGGCCCGCGGCATCCTCTGCGGATATAACGTGGTTGATGTGGGCGTGACTCTTCTGGATGGATCGTATCATGATGTTGACTCGTCGGAAATGGCGTTCAAAATGGCCGCATCCATGGCGTTCAGAGAGGTGAGCCGCAAGGCAAGCCCGGTTCTGTTGGAGCCTATTATGGAAGTGGAGGTCGTCACGCCGGAAGAATTTATGGGCGACGTCATTGGTAAGTTGAATTCCAAGCGCGGCAAGATCAAGGATCTCAGTGATCGGTCCGGGGCCAAGGTGATTCGCGCCGAAGTGCCGCTGTCGGGAATGTTTGGGTATTCCACGGATTTAAGGTCGGCGACGCAGGGTCGCGCCAATTACACGATGGAATTCTCCAAGTATGAGGCTGTTCCTCAGCAGATTGCTGAAGAGCTGATAGCTAAAATTTCGGGTGCAGATAAAGAAAAACTGGCCGTCTGAAACATAAATAAATAAACGCAAACAATAAACACATTAATCTGGAGTGAATTGAAATGGCAAAAGAGAAGTTCGTCCGGGATAAACCTCATCTGAATGTTGGCACGATCGGTCACGTCGACCATGGTAAAACCACGTTGACGGCGGCAATCACTGAGGTTTTGTCTAAAAAAGGTTATGCAGATTATACCCCCTTTGATCAAATCGACAAAGCTCCGGAAGAGCGCGAGCGCGGCATCACCATCGCAATCGCTCACGTTGAGTATCGAACCGACAAGCGTCATTATGCTCATGTCGACTGCCCGGGCCATGCCGACTATGTAAAAAATATGATCACTGGCGCGGCGCAAATGGACGGCGCGATTCTGGTGCTCAGCGCTTCAGACGGCCCCATGCCTCAGACCCGCGAGCATATCCTCCTGGCTCGACAGGTTGGCGTGCCGAAAATCGTTGTGTTTATGAACAAGTGCGACATGGTTGACGATGAAGAATTGCTCGACCTGGTTGAGCTGGAAGTTCGTGAGTTGCTCTCCAAATATGAATTCCCGGGCGACGATGTTCCGATCATTCGCGGTTCTGCCCTGCAGGCTCTGGAGAATCCGGAAGATGAAGAGAAGACCAAGTGCATTTGGGAGTTGATGGGTCAGTTGGATGAGTATTTCCCGGTTCCAGAGCGTCCTGTTGACAAGCCTTTCCTGATGCCGATCGAAGATATTTTCAGTATTTCCGGTCGCGGAACGGTAGCGACGGGTCGTGTTGAGAGCGGGATTGTTAAGGTGGGCGAGGAAGTTGAGATCGTTGGTATCCGACCGACCACCAAGACCACGGCGACCGGCGTTGAAATGTTTCGCAAGTTGCTGGACGAGGGACAGGCTGGCGACAACGTGGGTATTTTGTTGCGCGGCACCAAGCGCGATGAGATCGAGCGTGGACAGGTTCTTGCCAAGCCCGGAAGCATCACGCCTCATACTAAATTCAAAGCGGAAGTGTATATCCTGAGCAAAGACGAGGGCGGGCGACACACGCCTTTCTTTAACGGGTATCGACCGCAGTTTTATTTCCGAACCACAGACGTCACCGGCGTGGCGACCTTGCCTTCCGGCGTTGAGATGGTTATGCCCGGCGACAACGTGGCGCTTGAAGTGACTTTGATCGCTCCGATCGCAATGGCCAAGGGTTTGAAATTCGCTATTCGAGAAGGCGGCCGAACGGTGGGCGCTGGAGTTGTAAGTGAGATTATCGAGTAATGAGCGATCAGAAAATAAAAATTAAGCTGAAAGCCTACGATCATAAGTTGCTGGACTGGTCAGTGGGAGAGATTGTAGAAACGACCCGGCGCACTGGCGCCCGGGTTGTGGGGCCGATTCCTCTGCCGACAGTGAGAAACCGATGGACGGTTCTTCGCTCGCCGCATGTGGATAAGAAATCCCGGGAACAATTCGAGATTCGTACGCACAAACGGTTTCTGGAAATTCTGGAGCCGACGCCGCAAACGGTGGATGCGTTGATGAAGCTGGACTTGTCGGGCGGCGTGGATATTGAAATTAAACTCTGATCGTTATGCGGTCGGCTGAGAATTGAAAAGAGTTATGGAAGCTTTACTGGCAAAAAAAATAGGAATGACCCAGATTTTTTCGGAGAAGGGCGACTGTATTCCAGTCACCATCGTCCAGGTTGAGAAATGCATTCCCGTATTTCGAAGGACCGAGGAGAAAGACGGGTATCAGGCGGTATTGACGGCTTATGGCGAGCAAAAGGATAAGAATGTCAATAAGCCGATGCGGGGATTCTACGAAAAACACAAGATAAAGCCTGCGAAAATTCTGACGGAGTTTAGAGGTCAGGATATCGAGGAAGATCAGTTGGGCAAGCCCCTTTCGGTCGAGATCTTCGAAGCGGGTGATTGTGTCGATATCGTTGGCGTGTCCAAGGGTAAAGGTTTTGCCGGCGTAATGAAACGTCATGGATTTCATGGCGCTCCTGCATCGCGCGGGAGTCATGAAGCTTTTCGCGGCGGCGGATCCATCGGTATGCATACCTATCCGGGCCGAGTGTTCAAAGGCAAGAAAATGCCGGGTCGAATGGGCGGAGATACGATTCACGTTCATAATGTGAAAGTATTTCGCGTCGACAAGGACAAAAACGCTCTTCTCCTGAATGGAGCGGTGCCAGGGGCTAACGGCGGAATTGTTAAAATTATCAAATCCCGTAAGGGTGGAAAGAAGTAAGATGGCGGAACTGGACTTAGTAGACGCTTCGAACCAGAAGGTGGGATCGGTGGAACTGTCCCCCGAGGTGTTCGACGTTAAAATTAAAAAAGACCTGGTGCATCAATACGTGAGATTGCAGTTGGCGACGCGACGCGGCGGCAATGCTTCGACGATCAGCAACAAGGGCGATCTGCATGGTTCCGGTAAGAAGCCCTGGAGGCAAAAGGGCACCGGTCGGGCGCGCTCGGGTAACAGCCGATCTCCGATCTGGCGCGGCGGTATGACGGTTTTTGGTCCGACGCCAAGAGACTTCGATTTCAAGATGAACAAGAAGGCGAAGAAGATTGCCTTGCGATCGGCTTTAACAGACGGCGTTAGAGAAAAAAGAATGGCTGTCGTCGACAAGTTGAATCTTGATAATCCGAAGACGAAGGAAGCGGTTGCGCTGATGAAGAGTCTTGAATTGCCAGCCAGCACGCTGTTCATCCTTTGTGAAGATAATGTGAATTTGCAGTTGGCCATGAGAAATATACCCGGCTCCAAGATTTTGAAGGTTGATGGGTTGAACGTATTCGATCTTTTGAATCATGACAAGATTGTCTGCACTCCCGAGTCGTTGAAGAAAATTGAGGAGCGATTGAACTAATGGAAGAACATTACCGAATTCTGCGAAAACCGCTTGTTACTGAAAAGAGCGCGACGATCCAGCAGGAAAGCAATCGCGTGACTTTTGGCGTGCACCCCGACGCTAACAAGATTCAGATTAAAAACGCAATTGAGAAAATCTTTGGCGTGAAAGTGCTCTCTGTCAATACGAGCATGGTGCAAAGTAAAAAGCGCCGATATGGCCGTAATGTCGGATACAGTAAAAAATGGAAGAAAGCAATCGCTCTTCTTAAAGAAGGCGATAAGATTGAGCTGTTTGAAGGAGTGTGATCTAAATGCCCATCAGGAAACTTAAGCCAAGGTCGCCGGGAGTACGGTTCCAGACCATCTCCGGATTTGACGATATCACCAAGTCAACGCCCGAAAAAAGTCTGGTTCAGTCGATCTCCCGCACAGGCGGTCGTAACAGTAACGGTAGAATCACCGTCAAGCATCGCGGCGGTGGACACCGCAAGAAATACCGTTTGGTGGATTTTCGCCGAACCAAAGATGGGATTCCCGCTAAAGTTGCAGGAATCGAATACGATCCGAATCGCTCAGCGCGGATCGCTCTGCTGGTATACGCCGATGGAGAAAAAAGCTATATCCTGGCGCCAAATAATCTGAAGGTAGGCGATCAGATATTGTCCGGACCGGAAGCGGAAGTGCGCAATGGCAATTGTCTGCCATTGAAGAACATCCCCGAAGGCACCATCTTGCACAATTTGGAATTGCGACCTGGTAAAGGCGGTCAGTTGGCGCGAAGCGCTGGAACTTCGGTTCAGTTGATGGCAAAAGAAGGCGCATACGCAAACGTGAAGCTGGCGTCTGGAGAAGTTCGGCTGATTGACGTGAACTGCCGGGCAACGGTAGGCACGATCGGCAATGCAGACCATGAAAATATTTCAATCGGTAAAGCAGGTCGAACCCGATGGAAAGGTCGACGACCGCGAGTTCGAGCGGTTGTTAAAAACCCGGTCGACCATCCTATGGGCGGCGGCGAGGGCCGGTCTTCCGGCGGGCGTCACCCATGTAGTCCTTGGGGGCAGATCGCCAAGGGTTTGAAGACGAGAAAAATCAGCAAGCAGTCCAATAAGTTTATTTTGTCCAAACGTAAGAAATAACGTTTTAAAGATCAGGCGGAAAAATTATGGCACGTTCCCTAAAAAAGGGTCCCTTTGTAGATACATCGCTGGGCGACAAGGTAGAAAAGATGAATAAGGCGAATGAGCGCAAGGTCATCAAGACCTGGTCGCGTCGTTCGACGATCACCCCGGATTTTGTGGGGCATACTTTCTCAGTCCACAATGGAAAAAAATTCATCCCCGTGTTTGTGACGGAGAATATGGTAGGGCACAAACTGGGAGAATTTTCGCCAACGCGTACTTTTAAGATGCATAGCGGCAAAACTAAAAAAACCCCTCCGGGTAAATAAAGTCACTTAGACGGATTTCGCAATTATGGAAGTTAAAGCTATTTTAAGACACACGCGCACCTCGCCGCAAAAAGCGGCGTTGGTTGCGGATTTGATTCGCGGGAAAAATGTAAACGATGCGATGAATGTCCTCCAGTTCAGCTCTAAGAAAGCGGCGGGGATTTTTCAGAAGCTCCTGAAATCGGCCATTGCCAATGCGGAAGAGAATCACAAGGTTCTTGACGTAGACGATCTGGTCATTAAATCGGCCCGTGTCGATCAAGGGGTTACATGGAAGCGTAATATACCTCGGGCGCGCGGTACGGCGACTCCGATTCGAAAGCGAACCAGTCATTTAATGCTGGTGCTGGAAGAGAAAGGCTAGGGGAGGTCACTTTGGGTCAAAAAGTACATCCGTACGGTTTCCGTTTAGGTGTTAACAAGCCATGGAGCGCTAACTGGTACGCAAAAAAAGATTATGCGAACCTCCTTTTGGAGGATATCAAGCTGAGAAATTATATCACCCGAACCTTGTCGCACGCTGGCGTGTCGCGGGTAGAGGTGGAGCGATCGGCTAACCGAGTGCGGATCAATATTCACACCGCCCGCCCTGGCATCATCATCGGTAAAAAGGGGCTGGAAGTGGATCGCTTGAAGGAAGAGTTGCAGAAAATGCTTTCCGGCAAGCAGGTCAGCCTGAACATCAAGGAAGTCCGGCGCGCTGAACTCGACGCCACCTTGATCGCCCAGAACATTGCGCTTCAGTTGGAGAAACGAGTTTCTTTCCGACGCGTTGTGAAAAAGAGCGTGGTATCGGCGAGACGATTTGGAGCCAAGGGCGTGAAAGTCAAGGTTTCCGGTCGATTGGGCGGAGCCGAAATTGCAAGAAGCGAATGGTATCGCGAAGGACGCGTGCCTCTGCATACGCTTCGCGCCGACATCGATTATGGTACGGCCACTTCGCGAACCACTTTTGGCGCGATCGGCGTCAAGGTATGGGTTTACAAGGGAGAGATTCTTCCTTCGAAGAGCGAAGCGCCTGAAAAAGAAACCGCTGGAGAATAACCGGGCGTCACAGTCTGGAGTGGAAAGGTTAAGGTAGATTGCTATGTTGATGCCAAAAAAGGTTAAATACCGTAAACGACATAAAGGTCGTATGCGCGGGGTGGCGTTCCGCGGAGGTAAGGTGGATTTTGGCGCCTTTGGTTTGCAGGCCGTTGAATGCGGTCGAATCACCAATCGCCAGATCGAAGCCGCTCGTATCGCAATGACCCGTCATGTTAAACGCGGCGGGAAGATCTGGTTGCGAATATTCCCCGACAAACCGGTATCCAAAAAACCCGCTGAAACGCGAATGGGTAAAGGTAAAGGCAACCCGGAATATTGGGTCGCCGTAGTGAAGCCCGGGCGAGTTCTGTATGAAATGGAAGGCGTTTCAGAGGAAGCGGCTCGAGAAGCGTTTCGATTGGCGGCTCATAAGCTTCCCATTGCGACTCGCTTTGTACTCAAAGAACAGATTTAAGATCTTTTAGAGCGTGTGATATAGTGATGAAACCACAGGAAATTAGAGAATTATCAGAAAAAGAGCGGGAAGAGAAAGTTGCCGATTTGAGCCAGGAGTCCTTCAATTTGAAGTTTCAACTGGCGACCGGCAAGATTGAGAATCCCTCCCGGGTGCGCTCGATTCGTCGTGATATTGCGCGGATCAAGACCATTCAGCATGAATTGACAGGGCAGGCCGCGGCCATTGAATCCGCAAGCGAAAGCAAGACGGAAACAGCCGAGGCAAAAGAATAATAGTTTTGCGGCAGACAGCGCCGGTTACTTGACTTAGGAGCATCTTTTGGAAGAGAAGAAGACAAGAAAAACGCTTACAGGAACGGTCGTAAGCGACAAAATGGATAAGACCGTGATGGTGCGCGTCGAGCGCAAATATGCCGACACGACTTTCAAGAAGATCGTCAAGCGTACCAGCAAATACAGCGTGCACGACGAGAAAAACGAATGTCAGGTGGGCGATTTTGTGAGCATCTGTCAAACGCGCCCTCTCAGCAAAACCAAGCGCTGGATGTTTGTTGAAGTCATTAAAAAGGCGGAGATCATTGGAAGGGTGGAAAGCAAATGATTCAGTTGAGAACGGTATTGGAGGCGGCTGACAACTCCGGGGCCAAAATGGTTCAGTGCATTAAAGTGCTCGGAGGCTCGCGTCGACGTTACGCCCGCATTGGCGACATCATCGTCGTTTCCGTGAAAGAGGCGGAACCGCACACTCCAATCAAAAAAGGCGACGTGAAAAAAGCGGTGGTGGTTCGCACCCGCAAGGAAATTCGTCGGCCGAACGGAACCTATATTAAATTTGATACCAACGCCGCAGTGCTGATAAACGACGCCAAGGAGCCTCTCGGAACCCGTATTTTTGGTCCGGTTGCTAGAGAGTTGCGAGCCAAACGGTTTATGAGAATTCTGTCTTTAGCCCCCGAGGTGCTTTAATGGCTAACGCGCAAATAAAATTTGGATTGAAAAAAGACGATATCGTTCAGGTAACTTCTGGGCGAGAAAAAGGTAAGAAGGGGAAGATCCTGGCATTGTTCCCCGATCAGGAACGCGTCACGATCGAGAAACTCAATTTATTCAAGCGACATATGAAGGGCGATGGCAAGACCCGTCAACCCGGCATTGTGGAACGCGAAGGCAAGATCCATATATCTAATGTTCTCCTGGTTTGCGACAAGTGTGGCAAGGGAGTTCGTTTCAAGCGCAAACTGCTGGACGACGGAAAAAAAGTCCGCGCGTGCCGGAAGTGCGGCGAAGTTATAGACAGGGTTTAACATGGCGAATATCAAAGTAGCATATCAAGAAAAATTCAAGCCGGCGATTCAGAAGGAACTCGGGCTGAAAAATGTCATGCAGGTTCCACGGCTGGACAAAATAGTTTTGAACATGGGGCTGGGCGAAGCGATTCAGGATTCCAAGCTGATCGAAGCCGGCGTAGAGCAGTTGCGTGTCATCAGCGGGCAGATGCCGGTTGTGACACGCGCCAAGAAAGCCATTTCGAATTTCAAGTTGCGCGAAGGCGTTCCGATTGGAGTTCGCGTCACGCTTCGCGGCAAGCGAATGTACGAGTTTTACGAGCGTCTGGTGAGTTTCGCTCTTCCTCGCGTGCGCGATTTCAAAGGCCTGTCGCCGAAATCTTTCGACGGTCGCGGCAACTATTCTCTGGGTATCAAGGAACAATTGATCTTCCCGGAAATCGATTTTGACAAGGTGGACAAAATCAAAGGAATGAATATCACCATTTGCACCACGGCAACAAACGATGAAGAGGGACGGTGTTTATTGAGACATCTGGGTTTCCCTCTCAGAAAATAATTGTAACCTTTTGAGCGTTCTGGTACCGAAACCTGGCGGAAAGAACAATGGCCAAAAAATCCCTAATAGCTAAATCATTAAAAGTTAAGAAATTCAATGTGCGCGAGTACAACCGGTGCCGGGTGTGCGGGCGTCCGCGAGCTTTTCTCAGAAAGTTTGGCATGTGCCGTATCTGCTTTCGAGAGCGAGCCTTGCTGGGAGAGATCCCAGGCGTAACGAAATCGAGTTGGTAAACCGACGCTGAGTCCAAGTTAAGGAGTTGTACTGAATTATGTCGATGACAGACCCTATTGCTGATTATTTTACCCGAATCCGAAATGGATTGATGGTGAAAAAGGACCGGGTGGAAGTGCCCGGGTCCAAAATGAAAACCCGTATTTCGGAGATTCTCAAGGAAGAGGGATTCATTCGAAACTATCGGATGTTTGACGATGGAAAGCAGGGTATCCTGCGCCTTTATTTGAAATATCATGAGGGAACTCCTGTCATTCGCGGCATCAAACGGGTGAGCACTCCCGGACGTCGGAATTATGTGAAATCGGATGAGGTGCCAAAAGTTTTGAATGGGCTGGGCATCGCGATTCTCACCACATCCTCTGGGGTTTTGACCGATGAGGATTGCCGCAAGAAAAAAGTAGGCGGCGAGGTGCTTGGATACGTTTGGTAACAAGCTCAAGAATGCAAGGGCGGATGGAACGCTCTAATTTAAATCAAAAGCGGATGTGAAGGATATACAGGAATGTCTCGAATTGGAAAAAAACCGGTAGTGGTTCCCTCCGGGGTGGAGTGCAAGTTGGCGGGTAGCCGTCTGACGGTCAAGGGTCCCAAGGGGCAATTGGAGCGCGAACTGCATCCGAACATGAAGATAGAAATTGAGAGCGCTGAGATTCGCGTTGTGCGACCGACCGAGAGTCGACAGGATCGATCCCTGCACGGACTCACCCGATCTCTGATCAATAACATGGTCATCGGCGTCACCGACGGATTTGTCAAGCAACTGAATATTGTCGGCGTTGGTTATCGCGTCGAACTGAAGGGCAAGGATTTGAACTTGAACGTGGGTCATTCTCACGCCATCCTTTACCCGCCGCCAGAAGGGGTTCAGTTCGAAGTGGATTCGAAAGCGAATACGATTAAAGTAATAGGAATGAATAACGAAAAAGTGGGACAGGCCGCCGCAGAGATTCGCGCGTTTCGACCGCCGGAGCCTTACAAGGGTAAGGGCATTATGTACTCCACTGAAAGAATCATCCGTAAAGCTGGTAAGACTGCGGGAGCTAAGGGATAAGAATGAAAACATCGCTCAGACAGGCGCTTCGCGACAAGCGCAAGATTCGGGTTAAAAATGCCGTACAACGCGACAAAACAAAATTGCGTTTGACGGTATTCAAAAGCGCTAAACATATCTATGCGCAAATCATTGACGACCAGCAGGGCAAGACCCTGGTGTCCGAGTCCACTCTTTCCGAATCCATTCGGGGCCAGGTGGGCAACGGCGGCAACGTGAAAGCGGCGGCCCTGGTGGGCGGACTGCTCGGCGAAAAAGCCGTGAAGCAGGGAATCAATGAAGTGTATTACGATCGAAACGGTTTTATTTATGCAGGCAGGGTTCGTGCCCTCGCCGATGCAGTCAGGGAAAAGGGAGTTAAGTTTTAACCGGACGGAGAAAGCGCCGTCGGGGACATCAAATAGTGGAGGTGTGGATTGCAGGGACAAGGCGAGGCCAGACAGGAATTTGTTGATAAGGTGGTGAATATCCGCCGCGTAGCTAAAGTGGTTAAGGGCGGTCGACGTTTCAGCTTCAGCGCGCTTGTGGTTGTGGGTAACCATGACGGCGAAGTGGGCTGGGGTCTTGGAAAGGCCAACGAAGTCCCCGAAGCGATTCGAAAAGGCGTGGAAAGCGCCAAAAAGAATTTGATTAAAGTGCAGTTGGATGGAGGCTCCATCCCGCATGAAGTGACGGGCCGTTATGGAGCGGGTCGCGTACTGATGAAACCCGCGTCACGCGGTACAGGCGTGATCGCCGGCGGCGCAGTGCGAGCTGTGCTGGAGGCGGTTGGCGTTAAAGATATTTTGACGAAATGTCTGCGGACCAACAACCCGCACAATGTGGTGAAGGCGACGATTGAAGGATTATCCTCTCTGCGCGGCGCAAAAGAATGCGCTGAGATGCGCGGCAAAGCTTAAGCAAGGAAGACGGGAACCAGCAAATGAAATTATCGAATTTACAACCTGCGCCTGGCGTACGGAAAAATCGCAAGCGCATCGGTCGGGGCATCGGTTCCGGCACAGGCAAAACTTCGGGCAAAGGCCAGAAAGGTCAGAAGTCTCGATCTGGCGGCAAGCCGCATCCCTGGTTTGAAGGCGGACAGATGCCTCTCCAGCGAAGGCTCCCCAAAAGAGGTTTCACCAATATCTTTCGAAAAGAATACGAACTTGTCAATCTGGACGATTTGGCAAAAATCACCGACGCGAATCCGATCACCCCGGAAGTCATGAAGGAGCGCGGACTGGTGAAGAAAACGAATCGCGTTAAAGTTCTGGGCGATGGCGAGATGACACGTGGAGTCGCGGTGCAAGCTCACAAGTTCAGCAAAACAGCCGCTGAGAAGATCGAAAAATCCGGCGGGAAAGCTGAGCAGATTGAAAAGTCAGGCGGAAAGGCTGTGACAGTTTAAATGAGTGGAGCTGATTCCTTTGGTAATGTCTTTCGCGTTCCAGAATTAAAACGACGAATTTTATTCACGCTGGCAGTATTGGTTGTCTACCGGATCGGGGCGCATATCCCGACCCCTGGAATCAATTCTGCGGCGTTGGTTGAAATATTTGAGCGGGCGTCAGGAACCATTCTTGGTTTCTTTGACATGTTTTCCGGCGGCGCATTGAGCCGTTTGACGGTTTTCGCGTTGGGAATCATGCCCTATATCAGCGCATCGATCATTTTGCAGTTGATGACGATGGTGTCCCCGTATCTGGCTCGATTGAAAAAAGAGGGCGAGCAGGGGCAAAAGAAAATCACGCAGTACACGCGCTACGGAACCATTGTTCTGAGTATGGTTCAATCCTCTGGCATCGCGGTCGGTCTGGAAGCGATGAAAAGCCCGTCGGGCGCGCCAATTGTGCCGCATCCGGGTTGGGAATTCAGAGTCATGACCATCCTCACGCTGACCGCAGGAACGGCATTCCTGATGTGGCTGGGCGAACAGATCACTGAGCGGGGCATTGGCAACGGCATTTCCTTGATCATTTTTTCAGGCATTGTCGCAGGCACGCCGAGCGCCATCTTCCAGTCCATGGACTTGATGGGAACGGGCGAGTTGCCGGTTCTGGTGATGCTGGCATTGCTGATCATGATGGTCGCAGTCGTTGGAGCCATCGTATTTACGGAGGGCGGCCAGAGGCGCATACCCATACAGTACGCCAAGCGCGTCGTCGGACGTAAAATGATGGGCGGGCAGAGCACGCATTTGCCTCTGAAAGTGAATACATCCGGCGTTATTCCGCCGATTTTTGCATCGTCTATTATCATGTTCCCGGCGACGATCGCACAGTTCGTGAACGAACCGTGGATGCAGACCGTGTCAGCGGCTTTGACGCCAGGAAATTTGATTTATAGTATGATATTTGTCGGGGCGATCTTCTTTTTCTGTTATTTCTACACGGCCGTTATCTTCAATCCTGTAGACGTTGCCGACAACATGAAGAAGTACGGGGGCTTTATTCCGGGAATACGACCGGGGCCGCGTACATCGGAGTATATTGACCAGATTTTGTCAAGAATCACGTTTTATGGCGCGGTTTACTTGTCTTTAGTCTGTATTTTACCGGATTATTTGATAAAATATTTCAACATTCCGTTCTATTTCGGAGGTACCAGTTTGCTGATTGTTGTTGGCGTTTCTCTTGACACCATGCAGCAGATTGAATCCCACCTTGTCATGCGCAATTACGACGGATTTGTTAAAAAGGGTAAACTGAAAGGCCGACGAGGGTGATTAATGAGGCTCATCCTGTTGGGGCCGCCGGGCGCTGGTAAAGGGACCCAGGCAAAGCTACTGATAGATAAGTATCATATCCCCCAGGTGTCGACCGGGGATATACTGAGGCAGGCGATCAAGGATCAAACTGCGATCGGGCTCGAAGCTAAAAATTATATGGACGCTGGCAATCTGGTCCCCGACGATCTGGTCATCGACTTGATCCGGGAGCGCGTCAAGGAGGAAGATTGCAAGGATGGCTTCATCCTCGACGGTTTTCCCCGCACTCGAGTGCAAGCGGAAAAACTTTCGGAAATGTTGCAGTCGATGGGTGTTGATCTGGACGCGGTCATAGAAATTGCAGTGGATGAAAACGCGCTGATAGATCGTTTGACCGGACGAAGGACTTGCTCGGAATGTGGGACGATGTTTCATCAATCGGCCCGGCCGCCAAAGGAAAAGGGCGTTTGCGATGGATGTCGGGGCGAGTTGATTCAACGGGAAGACGACAAGCGCGAAACCATCGTTAACCGTTTGGAAATTTACAAGAAGGAAACGCAACCACTGATTGAATTTTATAAAAATCAAGGGCGACTCAAAACCGCCTTGGGCGAAGGAAACGTGGAGCAGGTATTTTCTCGCGTTTGCGCCCTTTTACCCTGACCCTATATGTCTAAAGAAGAATCGATTGAAGTAGAAGGGACCGTACTTGAGCCTCTCTCCAATGCAATGTTCAGGGTCGAGTTGGAAAACGGGCATAAAGTAGTCGCCCATATTTCAGGTAAGATGAGAATGCATTTCATCCGTATCCTGGCAGGAGACAAGGTCAAAGTACAACTGTCCCCCTATGATTTGACAAAAGGCCGAATAACGTACCGCTATAAATAAAGAACAGGAACAAAGTAATGAAAGTAAGATCTTCCGTAAAACCGATTTGCAATAAATGTAAAGTGATTCGCAGGCGCGGCATTGTGCGGGTGATTTGCGAAAACCCGAAACACAAACAGCGCCAAGGCTGAACCGACTGGGCGAAACCCAAATTTGACAAGGAGCTAAAGTGGCTAGAATCGCAGGGATTGACATCCCCAGAGACAAACGAACAGTGATTGCCCTGGAATATATTTATGGCATCGGCCCGACGGCGGCGAAACAAATTCTGAAAAAATCGGCGATCGCCGATAACGTCCGCGTGAAAGACCTGACGGACGACGAAGTCACCAAAATTCGTAATCTGGTAGAAAAAGAGTATGAAGTGGAAGGCGACCTGAGACGCGCAGTGACCATGAACATCAAGCGATTGATGGATATCGGTTGCTATCGCGGGTTGCGGCACCGGAAAGGACTTCCGGCGCGGGGTCAGCGCACCCACACCAATGCGCGCACCCGCAAAGGTCCGCGTAAAACCGTAGGCGCGCGAGCCAAAAAATAACCGAAAGGAAGGATAAGCATGGCGGAGAAGAAAAGCAAGGGCGGTAAGAAAAAACAAAAGACAGCTCCCGAGATGGGCGTGGCGCATATCCAAGCGACGTTCAACAACACCATCGTTAGCATTTCCGATATGTCGGGCAATGTCGTATCATGGTCCAGCGCCGGCGCGCAGGGTTTCAAAGGTTCTCGAAAGAGCACTCCGTTCGCCGCTCAAGTAGCCGCCGAAAAGGCAGGACAAAAAGCAAGAGATATGGGTATGAAAAAGCTGGAAGTTCATGTGAAAGGGCCAGGGTCCGGAAGAGAATCTGCCATCCGGTCATTGCAGAATGTGGGTATGGAAATTACCGTGATTCGCGATCGAACGCCTATCCCGCACAATGGATGCCGTCCGCGCAAGCGGAGAAGAGTTTAACCAATAATAACCTTTTTAATAAGGGAGTCGGGGTTTGGCAAGATATAGAGGATCTGTATGCCGGTTGTGCCGCCGAGAAGGCATTAAACTGTTTCTAAAAGGCGAGCGATGTGAGACCGCCAAATGCGCAATTGACAAGCGCGGCTATGCGCCGGGGCAACACGGCCAGGGTCGACGCGCGAAGTTTTCCGAATATGGAATACAGCTTCGCGAGAAGCAGAAGGCCAAACGAGTGTACGGCGTGCTTGAAAAACCTTTTCGCAATATGTTTGCCGCCGCAGACCGCAAAAAAGGGGTCACCGGCGAGAATCTTCTCCAGTCGCTCGAATTGCGATTTGATAATGTAATATTCAGGTTGGGTTTCGCGCCTTCGCGAAACGCCGCCAGACAGCTGGTCCGGCACAGTCATTTTTTTGTGAACGGGAAAAAGGTCAATATCCCTTCTTATTTCCTCAAACAAGGCGATGTCATAACGCCCAATCCTCGCAAGGGGGAAAAAGCGCCTATCAAGACAGCTTTGGAGAAAATGAAAGGTAAAACGCTGCCTCATTGGCTGGCGTTCGACCCAGAAAACAAGCAGGGACTTGTGCAGGCCCTGCCCGCCCGAGAGGACGTCGATATTCCTATTCAGGAGCAATTGATCGTCGAACTCTATTCCCGCTAACTCCGTTCCTGTTTCGGGAATATTTAGGCGAAGCGGATCAAATAATAATAGATTGCTGGAAGTAAATAATCGGAGGCACTATGTTCAACGCCCAGGGCATCGTTAAACCCAAGCGATTGGAATTCGATAAACGAACGAAGTCAAATTCATACGGGAAGTTCACGGCGGGTCCTTTCGAAAGGGGCTACGGCGTGACGATTGGTAACTCTCTCCGAAGAATGCTTCTTTCTTCGGTTGAAGGCGCGGCGATTGTCGCTGTTAAATTTGAAGGCGTTTTCCATGAATTCTCATCCATACCGGGAGTTCTTGAGGACGTGACTGAGATCATCCTGAATCTCAAACAAGTCAATTTGCAGATGGCTCCTGGCATTCAGGAAAAACGCCTCAATTTCAAATCTTCAGGCGCAGGCGAAATAACGGCCCAGTCGATTTCGAATGATCCCGACGTAGTCGTTTTGAACCCCGATCTGCATATTGCATCAGTTGATCAAAATGGTTCCATGGAAATGGAAGTGATTGTCAGACGGGGCCGAGGCTATGTTCCTGCTGAAGCGCAAGAGATGGAAGATGAATCTGTTCAAATGATTCCCATCGATGCGGTATTCTCTCCTGTTGAGAAAATCACCTACAAGATTGAGAACACACGGGTCGGTCAGTCGGCTGATTACGATTCGCTGGTTATGGAAATGTGGACCAACGGCGGTATTTCTCCTGAAGATGCCGTGGCTCATGCCGCCAAGATCGTCAAAGATCATATGCAGATTTTCATCAATTTTGATGAAGAGCCGGAACCGACGGTTCCCCAGGTCGACGAAAAGAAACAAAAAGTCATCGCCAATCTTGCAAAAAGCGTGGAAGAGCTGGAGTTGTCGGTTCGTTCCTACAATTGTTTGAAGAATGCAAATATTCAAACCATCGCCGAACTGGTGCAGAAGACCGACGGTGAAATGCTGAAGACAAGGAATTTTGGCCGCAAGTCATTGAATGAAATCAAAGAAATACTTGAAGAAATGGGGTTGCATTTGGGTATCAAGGTTGAAGAGGAAGACCTGAAACAAATCAGCCAGTTGCGAAAGAAAAAAGAAGTAGAAACGGAACTGGAACCCTAATCAATGTTCCCTCAATAGAATAGGAATCGAGGATCCATGCGTCATTTAAAAGCAGGCAGAAAATTTGGTCGCACGACTGCGCACCGCAAGGCCATGTTTCGTAATATGGTAACGGCCCTGTTGGAGCGAGAGCGTATCCGCACCACCCTGCCCAAAGCAAAAGAATTGAGAAGCAAGGTGGAAAAAACGATCACTCTCGGTAAGAAAGGGACCTTGCATGCGCGTCGAAGAGCCCTTCGCCTGATCGCGCATCGGGACATTCTCGGAAAGTTGTTCGGCCCGCTGGCGGAACGTTACGCGGAACGACCGGGCGGTTATACGCGAATCATCAAGATTGGCAATCGCAAGGGCGACGATGCGCCAATGGCGTTCATCGAATTGGTGGATCGCGATACGGACCCGAAAGCGGCGGCAAGCAAAGTAGAAAAGAAAGCCGAGAAGAAACCTGCGGCGAAGAAAGCCAAAGCGGACGATACGAAAGAAAAATCCGAAAAGAAGACGGAAAAGAAAGCGGCTGAAAAGAAGCCCAAAGCAGTTAAGAAAGCCGTTAAGAAAAAAGACGAAGAGAAAAAAGAAGAGAAATAAAAAAAGGGGGAGCGCAAGGCTCCCCCTTTTTAGTTCCCGCCTGAATCAACCTCCCTGCAACTCCCTCAATCAATATTCGGAGCCACTCCGGTCAATTCCTGTTTGAATCGAAAATTCGTGTTTTCCTTTATATAGACCAGCAAGTCGTCGTAACTTTTAAAATGCTCTGAAAAGCCGTAATCCTCGCCGGTGTATTCGCAATTCTCCACGCTGTGTTCCTTGCAAATATAAGGGCGCGTTTCGTAGATCATGCATTTATTGGTCGGCGATAGAAAATTGCAGCGGGTATGGATCATGATGTACCAAGCCTTCCGATATATATAGATAGATACTTTTTCGTGCGCGATTTTCCAGAGCAGGCTTTCGTAATCTTTGCGGGTCTCCGGTTCATCAATTCCAAACGCAAAATAGTTACAGCAAAAGGCCGGTAAGCATTTTTCACACTGGCTGGTATCGTGTATCCGGTCTGTTTCCTTGGACATCGTGTTAACCTGATTATGATTGAGTGATTGGTTTAAAAGGGCGGGAAGACGTCAATGCGAATACCCAACGCCCACGGTCTGCTACTATCGCATGCCTCAAGCGCCGAAGTCAAACCATGGAAACATTTTTCCACATCAGTTAAGTCGCGTGGCCTTGTCTGGCGAGTTTCGACCGGTATCAGGTGTAACTGGCGTCGGGATGAAAACAGACGATCGCGGCGGTGGCGCTGGGCGGGTTGAATTCGTAAGAATCGGTGAGGGTGACGCCGATATCCTCCGCCTGCAAAATGTTCCAGATCACCTGATTGTTCTGCATGTCCTCCAGCGCCGCATAGCCGGGGCTATAGCGCTGGCCCTTGCGGTCGCGTTTGAGTCCGGCGCGTTGACGAATCAACTGATGAATGTATTCTGCAAGATCCTCCGTCACCCGGTCGCCCAGCCCTTGCAGATAGAGAGAGGATTCCGAGTCGTTATCGTTTTTCAGTTTTTCCACCGCATCCACCAGTTGCGCCCCTGCGGTGGTGATCTGCAGTCCCACCGCGTCCATGATGCCCGAACTTTTGGGATGAACAAACTGGGCGACGGAAAACTTGTCCTTTCGCCCCTTGCCCACACAGAGGTTGAATTTGATGCGCCCCAGTTCGCGCTCGGTATTTTCTGGATCATAAAGAATGACAGTGTCTTCTTCGGATTGAGCGGGCAATAATGCAAAGCTCGCGCGGGGTATGATCCAGCGATTGCTCTCTGCTTTTTCGATCCAGTCCTTTTGCAATGTCTGCAGGTCTTTTTCCTGCACGCCCTGCTGTTCCCAGGAGGACCGCTTGCCGTATTTCCAGTTCAGCGAGAACAGACTTTTGGAATCGATATTGGATTCCATATTGCTGAGTTTCAATTCCAGTCGATGAATGCCGAAACCGTCGCGCGCGGGTTCGTGGTGCTTGAAGCTGACTTTGCGACGTGGCAATTCCTTCAACAGTTTGTCATGCGTTTCTGCCAGGCCTTTAGCGCGTTGGTACTCGCTGGTCAACTTCTCCCGATTGTCTTTCAAAACTGAATTGAGAACCTTGGGGTCGATCAACTTGCCCATGACGTTGACGCCGTCCATACCGCTTTCGCAATAAAAGACATTGTCGAGGATGCGACCGGTGTCGCTTTGACCGTGCATCGCCACATAACCGGCGTGGCGCATGTTCACCGGCGCGCCGCCGATTAAAATCGGGAAGGAAATATTGCGTTCCTGCAACATGCGGGCGACGGTTATCATGTGATTCGAGGTCTGAACCAGAAGCGCGCTCATGCCGATAGCCGTGGCATTCTCATTGATTGCGGTTTCGATGAACTTTTCAAGCGGAGCCTGCACGCCCAGATCGATGACGCGATAGCCGTAATTTTCCAGGAGCGTTTTCGCAAGGTCCTTGCCGATGCTGTGAACGTCCTGATACACGGTGCCCAGCACGACGATGCCCTTGTACTGAATCTGATCGGACAAATCCGCGCCGCTCTTCTGCCGCATGTAAGCTTCGAGGAAGGTCATGACGTTGCGCATGACGTCGGCGCTTTTCAAGAGATGCGGCAAACTTACTTCGCCGCGTCCAAAGCCGTCCCCCAGCTCCTTCATGGTTTTCATCAAATAGCTGTTGATGAATTCGAGCGGTTCGTGTTTGTCGACCGCCTGCGCGACCTGCAGGACGATGGAGTCGGCGTAGTTGTATTTCCAGCCGTCCTTGTCCAGAGTGCCGTCGATTTTTTCCTTCTTGCCGTCTTTGATTTTAAGACAGATGCTTTCCTCAAGAGGTAGCGCGTTGTAATCGATTTTTTTCTGAACGGTCCCGGTTTTCTTGGTCATCGCAATTTCTTCCAAACGCTCAAAGGCGTCCATATTGCGATTGAGAATGACGTCTCTGGCAAGCGCCACGTCTTCAGCGGGAAGACTGGTCAGAGGGACGTAATGATTGGGATTGAGGATCGCGCAATCGAGTCCTTTTTCGCGCGCTTCATGCAAAAAGACGCTGGTCAAAACAATACGCATGTAGGGCTTTTGCGCCAAACCGTTGGTGAGGTTGCCGACGCCGATCGTCGTTTTCAGGTCCGGGTGAATGGCTTTGATGCGCGGCAGGGCTTCCAGAGTTTCCGCGCAGAAGTTGAGTCCTTCCACCGATTCACTGCCTATGGGATAGGCGTTGACGTCGATTAAAATCTGATCGGGCGTAACGTTGTAGCGTTCTTTGGCCTGCTCGACGATGGCCAGGGCCAGGTCGTATTTCTCCTGCGCCGTTTGCGCGGGGCCGAGCGGGCCGTTGACCAGAGCCATGTAAACGGGATGATGTCCCGCCGTGGTTTCCAGAACTGCGTCCAGTTTGGACACGCCGTCGCGATATTCTTCCAGGCTGATGGAGTTGATGATGGGGCGACCGGGATAGCGTTGGATCGCCTCCTCCAGCGCTTCGACGGAAAACGAGTCGATGCACATGACGCCCTTGAAGTCGCTGTTGAGGCCGTGAATGATTTCTGGAAGCGCTTTTTCCGTCTCGACAATATTGCTGTCCATGCACACGTCGATGATCTCGATGCCGAGGTCTTCGACCTGTTCGCGCATGACTTCTTCCAGAGCGTGTAGATTGATCGTTTCGGTCTGCTCGACCGCATCGCGGACTTTTTTACTGCCGCGCACATTGAGGCGTTCGCCAATGCGGATCAGGCTTTCAGAACTATCGAGCGGCACTGCGACTTGCGGGCCTGAAACGAAGACGCGCTGTTCGGTCTGGCGCGGGACGGGGACGACTCCTTTGAATTTGTGACTCAGCGCAGAGATATGATCCGGGCTGGTTCCGCAACATCCGCCGATGATATTGACGCCCCATTTATGGACAAAGGGCTCCATTTCGTTCGCCATATCCTGCGGCGATAATTTGTAGCAGGTTTTGCCTTCCTCCGACACCGGTTGACCGGCGTTGGGGACGATGGAAATGGGGTGATTGCAATAGCGGCTGAGTTTTTCGACGGTCGGCGGCATGAGTTCCGGTCCGACGTTGCAGTTGATGCCGAACACGTCGATGCCCAATCCGGATACGGTGGTGTAGGCGGCGTGAATGTCGGTGTTGAAAATCTGCATTTTAGAAAATTGATCGACGGTGACCTGAACCATGATCGGAGCTGATTTCTTCGCCTCTCTGAAGGCTTTGTGCGCGCCGAACAAGGCGGCCTTGGTTTCAAGGATGTCCTGTTGCGTTTCAAACAACATGATATCCGCGCCGCCTTCGAGCAGACCCGCAACCTGCAAGCGAAAATTCTCTTCAATTTGCGGGAAGGTCGCTTTTTTCAAATCGGCGTCGGTGCTCGACAAGACATAATTGGAAGGGCCGATAGAGCCTGCCACGAACAAGGGTCTGCCATCGTATTCCGGGAGCGATTTGTATTCTTCAACCGCCTGGCGGGCGATGCGAGCGCCGTGCAGATTCAATTCGCGCGTGATGTCGGCCAGATTGCATTGCCTGATATCCAGACCCTCTGGAATGGATTTCAACTGCGAAGCGTCCATCTGCGAGAAATCGAACTCGCCAAGGCGCAGGGGGGACGCGCCAAAGGTATTCGTCTCAATGATATTGGCGCCCGCTTTCAAGTAACTGAGATGGATATTCTTGAGGTCGACCGGACGAGAAAAAATCAGCAGGTCGGTGAGCATTTTAAACTCAGGGCCGCCAAAGTCGGAGTCGCTCAATTCTAGCGCCTGAACCATCGTTCCCATGGCGCCATCCAGTATCAGAATTTGTTTTTTAAGAATTTCGGTGAAAGTCATGAATCAGTCTGTCGGATAGGGTAATAAAAAAATAGAAAAATCCACCCAAGGCGCTTGTCGCTCAGGTGGAAGATTGAGATTTCTGGTCGGCGGCAAACGCGATGTTGGCGGGAAGCGAAAGGGTGAATGTTGCGCCCGCTTCCGGTCGGGACTCAACGCTGATATCGCCGCCGTGTTTTTTTATGATGTCATAACTGATGGAAAGTCCAAGCCCGGTTCCCTTCACGCTCGACTTGGTGGTGAAGAACGGATCGAAAATGCGGTCCAGATTTCCCCTGGGTATTCCAATGCCATCGTCTGATATGATTATATACGTTTTCTCCATTTCTTGTCTGGTATAAATACATATCAGCCCGCCTTTTCCCACGATCGCTTCTTGGGCGTTTTGTATGATGTTCAGCAGAACCTGACGAATTTGATCGGCGATGCCGTGAATCCTGGCGCCGGAAGGGGAAAGCGTTTTCTTGACGATAATTTTTCTGTCGTTGAAGCTTTTGTCGCTCAATAGCAGGATATCGTTGATGATTTCGTTGATGTCCACCAGAGTCACGACTTCGTCCATGGGTTGATAAAAGCCCTGGAGTCTGCGAATCAAATCGCTCATGCGCCGCGTTTCGCGGATCGCCAGATCGAGGAGATGGTTCAGTTCTTCGTTCAAAGGGCCTTCGTGTTCGCGTAACTGGTGAAGGATATTGCTGATTCCGTAAATCGGGTTGTTGAATTCATGCGATACCGAACCGATCAGTTTGCCTAGAGCGGATAGCTTCTCGGAATGCAGAAGTTTTTGATGCGTCGCCTGCAGTTCCCGGGTCCGCTCCTGAACCTGTTCTTCCAGATTATCGCGATACTTGACAAGGTTTTGTTCCGTCTGTTTGCGTTCGGTGATGTCGTGAGCAAGAAGAATGTATTTTTGCACGACGCCGTCGCAATCGAGAAGCGCCGAACCGGAGATCGAAACTGGAATGGATTTCCCTGCGCGGGTTTTGAGGGAACTTTCAATGTTGGCCAATCGACCCTTGCGGCTCAGTCGAGCCAGCAAGTCGTTTGAAAATGTCGAATCGGTATCGAACAGGGTCGCGATGTTTCGATCCTTTAACTGCGCTTCCCGGTATCCGAGCAGGTCCAGCGTCGCCTGATTGATCAATTCCATTTCTCCGTTCGGTTTCAAAACCACCAGAATTCCCAGCATGGAATCGATCACGGCGTTGAGGAATTTTTTTGAAACCGTTTTGGCGTTGATTTCCTTCCCCATATTTTCAAAAGCGTCTGCAAGCCCCCTGAATTCATCCGGCATTTTGGAGGGGGAGGGCGCTTCATATCGTCCCTGGCCAATTTCCTGAGCTCTGCTCGCTAATGATGTGATGGGGTCGCTCAATCGCCTGGCGATCAGATACGCGAGGACGAGATCGAGAAAAGCGAATAAGGCCAGGATGACGCCAATGTTTATAAAGGATTGACGTATGACTTTGTTTTCGAGGGCTTGAAAATCGACCATGGCGTGTTCAATTTCCCTCCACATGGCGCCCAGAGAAAATTGAACAAGAATCCCCCCGATCAGCTCATCTTCAATCAACACGGGGGTTGTGACGGTGTAAGTATTTTTATCGTAAAAGGTCAGCATGGATCGTTGGGCCAGCGATTTCATGCCGAGAGAGTTTTTAGGGATGGATATTTCGTCAGAGCGATCTCCTGAGCGGTGCAGGATAAGGCCTTTATGGTCAAATATCCGGATCTGATTAATATCAGAGCTCAATTCAGAGGCTTTGATTTGCGCTTTGATTGCGTCGAAATCATAAAAATAAATAGAAGCGGCCAGGCTTCTGGCGAGAAACTCAGCGAATTCTTTGGCTCTGTTTTCAAGTTGGGATATGGATAAATTTTTTAAGGAATTTGTGCTGAAGGTTTTTGCCGCTTCCAATGATTTTTGGGATTGATAAAAAACAATACTCCCAAAAGCGGCTGATAGCGCAAGGGTCAATGAAAAGATCAGAATAAAATATTTGGCCTGTAAATTTAATTTCATTGGTTTTGCGAGAAACTTTTCAAGTGTGAACTTGATTCGAGCAGTTGTTGAATCTGAACAATTTGTTCCAACGCTTCTCTGGGCAGTTCATCGAATTGACGGGTTTTGTAAAACCGCTTCAACACGGGTTCGGCATCGGGTCGATTCTTCATGTCCAGCAATACAGAACGGAGCGCCGTTTTGATCGGCTCCGGCAAGGTGTTTCGCGCCAGAACCAGTCTTCTGGGAATGGCCCGAGATTGGTAGAGGATCGAAAGTTCTTTCTTATAGGTCTCAGGCGTGTCCTTTGCGGACTCCCAATCCTGATTGCTGTAGGCTCCAGCGTCGGTGAGTTGACGCGCGACGCTTGCGGCGATGGTTTTTTCATCGCCCGACACGATCAGATAACCCGTTTTCCCAGGCGGTACAGGGTCTTTGGGGTGGTTGAGGCGAATCAGGGAATGACCCGCGCGCTCCAGAATGGCGACGGGCATCTGATACGAGGTGGTTGAGTCGACTTCTCCCAGAGTGATTCGCTTGCCCTTGAGGTCCGCTAAAGATTTCATGCCGCTACTCTGATGCGTGATGATGAGAGAGTGATAGTCCTTGCTCCCCTTTTTCCATTGTAGAAGCATCAATTGCATGTCGGCTTGTTTGACGAGTTGCATGGCCGAGCCAACCGATTCAAAAACCAGATCGACATGGCCATTTTGAACCAGCCAGACCATCTCTTCATTGGTTTTTGCCATGAGAACGCGTCCATGCCGGATTCCATCCAGTTGTCCGGCCAGATATTCCGCCATCGGCTTCAGGCGTTTAAAATGTTTTTTGGGATTATGCGTGACGTAGCCAAGCGCCAGCGTTTCGGCCCGCTCTTCAGGAGAGGCGTAGTTCAGGGTTCGGATGGAAGGCGGGTATTCACTGATTTCCATCTCCGAGGCGTTTCCTGAGATTGGAATCAGGGCGAATAAAATCCCGGCTATCAGAGAGAGCGAGTATCGAAATGCTACGCTTCGGCTAGATGCGCGCATTAAGATTTAAAACCTGAATTTGGCTTGCGGGTCATGTTTAGCGATTGGAGAATTTTCATCAGTCGTCGCTTGTAAGGACCATCGGGTCAAGAGATAATATAAGCAAGACGGCGATCTTTAAATAAACGCCGATTTAGCGAAGAGAGGATCAGGTTCAATTAGTTTCTGCAACTTTGGCGGAATTGCAGAGCGAACACGCTATTTTAACAGATCCTTCTGAAAATTAAAGAGTTTCGACAATTCAGTTTGAAAGGGATCGAGCATGAGACATGTTTTGTATCGAGGCGTTACGCTTGTATTTTTGACTCTGTTTCTGGCGTCTCAGGCAGGGGCGGTGGAAAAATCCGCAGATGCCCTGTTGATGGAACAGCTGAAACTGCGTCATGATCCTTCGATCAAGATCGAATTGTTCGCGCGAGTCGCCAAAGCGCGGCATATGGCCTTTGACGATTTGGGCAACCTGTTCATCAGCCAGGCGCGCGCCGGTCGCGTTTCGGCCCTTCCCGACGCGGATAACGATGGACGCGCGGATACGATGCGAACGATCCTCTCAGGTCGGCGGGCGCCGCATGGTTTGGCCTTTGTCGAGCTGGAGAGCGGCTATTATCTTTATGTTGCAGAAGAAACGCAGGTGGTGCGTTTGCGTCGAGAGTCGCCGCCCTTTGCTTATGGCGCGCCGGAAGTGGTCGTCGCCGATATTCCCAGCGGTGGGCATTTCACCCGCACCTTGAAAATCAAGGATGGAAAACTCTACCTTTCGGTGGGTTCGTCCTGCAACGTTTGCGAGGAAAAGGAACCAGTACGGGCGGCCATCTCGCGCTACAACCTGGATGGTTCGGACCCGGAAATTTTCGCCAGCGGTCTGCGCAACTCCGTGGGTATTGAATTCTCTCCTTACGACGGCGACTTGTGGGGCGTCAATAACGGTCGCGACTGGCAGGGCGACGATCATCCCAGAGAAGAGTTGAATCGCATCCGTTTCGGCAAACATTACGGTTGGCCCTATTGCTATGAGGATCGAAAACCGGACCCGGATTTTGGCGGGCGTATGGATTGCTCGAAGACGGAGGTTCCGGCTCATACCTTCACCGCGCATATGGCGCCGCTGGGTCTGGCGTTTTATCAGACTGGCGCTCTGCCCGTAAAATACGACAACAGTCTGTTCATCGCATTTCACGGTTCCTGGAATCGCTCCAAGCCTGCGGGCTACAAAGTGGTTCGTCTGGGCTTGTCGGCGAAAGGGGAAATCATCTCGGAAGAAACATGGATCGACGGTTGGTTGCTGGAAGACGGAAGCCCGAGCGGGCGACCTGTGGATGTTGAAGTGTCGCCGAAAGGAGAGTTGTTTCTTTCGGATGATTTTCTGGGCGCGGTTTATCGAATCAGCGGAAAATAGCGGCGAATTGAAAGCGCGTCACAGTTCCTGGGCTTCTTTAACGGCGGGGGGTTCTTTGCCAAACCATTGTTCGTAGAGGCTTAATTTGTCTTTCACACAGCGGAAGCCGAGGTCCTTTTTGCGCGACATTGGATTTAATTTTTCCCGAAACGATGCGCGCGCTTTCAAGCGCAGCGCTTCCTGGTAATCTTTTTTCGAGAAATGGCCGATACCCATATAAGAAAGACCGCGAACGACTATATATTTTTTGTTATAGTCCTTTGACTTGTAGGTGTTGCCCGGATAAGGGAAATAATAATCCCAGACCCATTCCCAGGCGTTGCCCACCATGTCTTCCGCTCCAAAAGGGCTGGATGCATGCGGGTAGCTTCCCACGGGTTTGAGTCCCTGTCCGCTTTTGGATGTGGCGCTGGGGCTGATGTTGGCGGAGTCGAGAGAAAATTCGTTGCCCCAGGGATAGATCCAGCCGTCGTATCCACGCGCGGCCTTTTCCCATTCGGCCTCGTTGGGCAGGCGCTTTCCGGCCCACTCTGCATACGCGGCGGCGTCGAAGAAGTTAACGGCGGTGACGGGCAGACGGCCGGTTCCTTCGGGATATTTTTGGCTTCGTTTCCAATGCGGCGGCGGGCGATGACCGGTCGCCTGACAAAAAATATAATATTGCTCATTGGTGACTTCGTATTTGTCGATATAGAAAGACGGGAGATTCACCTTGCGTTGCGGCGATTCATCGGCGAACCAGGGTTTATCCAGTCCCAGGGCCATAGCGCGGTTGAGAGCGTCGGTTTCGTTGGTTCCCATGATGAACTCGCCCGCAGGCACCAGGACCATTCCCGATGGAGGCGGAGAACAAGCGGCGAGAGCCGTAAGCAGGATAGGTAACAACCCTGTCAATCTTATACATAACTTCAGATTCATGACTATTTCTCTAAATCAGATTCAGACGGTAAAATTAAACGAAATCGACTTGCTCGACAAGTGGACCGACTTTTCAATGAACCCGGCGCCGGAAGCCCTGAAACAATCCATTCAGGCTCTTGGCATCGTTCACCCGGTAGGGCTGGTCGCTGGCGCGGAACGCTATCGCATCATCAGCGGTCATCGGCGCTTGCAAATTGCTGAAGAGCTGGGAATCGACGAGATCAGCGCCTTTGTGATGGAAGTCGACGACAGCGCAGAGAGTATGCTTGCGGCCAACCTGAACGAGAATCTGGCTCATCGCTGTTACGGCGATATGGAGAAAGGCGTCATTCTCGACCGGTTGATCCGGGCGGGAGTTCCCGAGTCGCGGATTCTCCAAGAGTATATGCCGCTGATAGGTCTCGAGCGAAGTAAAAAATTACTGCGCGAGTTTTTGCAGGCCAGCCAGCTGAGTCCGGGCTTTAAAAAATTACTGCACGATTTGAACGTTTCATTGCGCGTGGCGAATGTCATTTGCGGCTGGGACCCGGCGAGCCGACAGGCCGCAGAGGACTTGTTTTCGACGCTCCGACCGGGCGTGAACAAGTGGCGCGATATGGTGGAACTGATCGACGAGACGGCGATTCGGGAAAATGTATCGCCGGTGGAGATCATTGACTGGGACCCGATCCAGTCCGTTCTTGAGCATCCGCATTTTGCTCCTGCGCAAAAATACGACCAGGTCTTCCAGTCTCTGCATCCGCGCCGATTTCCTTTATTGTCCCGATTGAATCGTAAGGTCGCGGCGGCGGTGGACAAACTGGAACTGCACCCGGAAACGCGATTGCGCACCAGCAAAACTTTCGAGAGCGACGAAATAAAAATCGAACTGAAATTCCGCACCAAAAGGGAATTGAGCGATCAACTGGAGCGTTTGAATGAGTCTATGAAATCCGAGGCGATGAACGAACTGATCGATGCCTTCAAAAATCTGGAATGACGCGCCTGATTTGATTACGAGATGAAAATAGAATAGCGATTCACTTTGAAAATTTTATTTCCGAGCCCGAACCAGCGGCGCCTTCACCTTTTTGAAATTTCCTTGGCTGATGAAGTTTCTCTCCAACCTTATTTTCGAGTCCGAATCAGCGGCGCTTTCACCTTGGAAAAGTCTTCAGGTTTGAAAGGGTATTTGTAGAGAAACTGGCTGAGCGCCTTGACGCATTTTCCCGCCTGTTTAACATCTTTAAGTTGGATGAATAACTGCTTTGCGATGATTGTGTGGAAGATAGCGGAGTACCCTTCCCGTACATTGTCGAAAGCCAGGCCCAACGCCACGCGTATTTTAGGGTCGTCCGGTTGCAGGCGAACCGCCTCGCGCAATTTTTCCACCTCGTCCGCGTACTTCTTATCTTTCCGGCATTGCAGAGCCGACTCGTACAATGCGCGCGCCATCATTTTCAACACGTTCTCGTCGTCGGGCGTCAGCTCCATGGCGGTGCGCAACGGCTCCAGAGCCTCTTCATACCGTTTCAGTTGAACCAGAGTCCATCCCAGATTGTAAGGCGCCTCCGGCACGCGGTTGGGGCTGAGCTTGTATGCAGTTTCCAACGGTTCGACGGCGTCCTTGTATTTTTTCATCTTGACGTATAACAAGCCCAGGTGCAGATAAGGGAAGGCCGACTTGCAGGTGACGGAAATCGCCATCTTGAAATGTTTGAGCGCCTTGCGGTTTTTTCCCTGCTTCACATAAACTTTGCCGCAGTAGTAATTTGAATCGACCCATAAATTTTTATCAAGCGCCAGGGCGTCGTCAAATTTTTGCAGAGCCTCCTTGTAAAAACCCATCTCTGTATAGCAGATTCCCATCGACAAATGCGCCGGGCCATAGTTGGGGACGATTTTGATCGCCTCGTGGAAATGTTTCTTGGCATCCTCCTGCCGGCGCAGTTTTCCAAAGGAAACGGAAAGGTTGGAGTGAGCGCGCGCCAGCATTTTTTTGACTGCCATCGAATTGGGTTTTTTAATCAGTTCTTCTTCAAGCAGAACGACGGCATCCTCATCGCGGCCGATTTCCACATAGGAATGCGCGAGTACAAAGCGGGCGCTTTTGTTTTTTGTGTTCAGGCGAACCGCTTCCTTTAGCATCGCGCTGGCCTCGCCATAGCGATGCATGTCCATCAACACCTCGCCCAGCTGATAATAATAGTCTCCTTCGTGAGGGTAACGCGCCAGTTGCCGGCGCAGTTCCGCCTCCAGTCCTTTGAGGACGGAAAGAGAACGCTCAACTTTTTTGGGATCGCCGTCTTTCTTTTTCTTTTGACCGTTTTTCTTTTTCCTTGCGGGAGGTTTCTTTGCCTGAAACAAACGGGCCTTCAAGCGTTCCAGCATTGCGCGGGAACGTGGTAAAAAATTTTCCTGAAAAAAAGTCAGTAAAGGGGCCGTGAAGCGAATCAGCAGAGTTCGTAGTTTATTGGATAAAACCTTGATCATTTTCTGAACTTTTGAATCAGGTCCAGCGTGGTCTGGATCACCCGATCCACATCGGCTTCCGTCATTTTGGGGTACAGCGGCAGAGAGAGGACGCGATGGGAATAGTGGGTGGCGACGGGGAAGTCTTCGTCGCGCAGATTGAATTCATTTTTATAGTAGGGTTGTAAATGCAGAGCCATGTAATGCACAGCGACGCCAATGCCCGCCTCCTGCATATGATTTAAAAATTCATCGCGCGTGACGGTCAGCTTGTCCGTGTTGAGGGTGATGATGTAGAGGTGGCGGCTGTTCAGCGCATAGTCTTTGGTTTGCAGGGTTTCGATAAGGGTTTCGTTTGCGAATGCGGCGTCGTATCGCGCCGCATGAGCTTGTCGAAGTTGTAGAAAACGCGGCGCCTTTTTTAATTGATGGATGCCGATGGCGGCGTTGATGTCGGGCATATTGTATTTGTAGCCGGGGAAGTTCAGTTCCCAATGGGAAAAACCGCTTTTGCCAAAACGTTTCCAGGCGTCCCGGCTCAGGCCGTGCAGGCGAAGCGCGCGCAGGGTTTCCGCCTGCGATTCATCGTCCAGAGTCAGCATTCCCCCTTCGCCGGTGGTGATGTTTTTGTTGGCGTAAAAACTGAATGCGGCGAGATGGCCTCTTCCTCCGACCGCTTTCCCCTTGTATTCGCTACCCAGCGCGTGCGCGGCGTCTTCAATGATTTTCAGTTGGCGACCTTGCGCGATGTCTTCGATGGCGTCCATGTCGCAAGGGTGACCGGCGAAGTGAACGGGTAAAATCGCGCGCGTTCGTGGAGTGATTTTCGCTTCGATTTTTTCAGGGTCGATGTTGAGCGTCCCCGGTTCGATATCGACGAACACCGGCTTGATCCCTTCGAGCGCCAGCACATTGGAGGTGGCCGGAAATGTCATCGGAGTGGTGATCACTTCATCGCCGGGTTTCAGGCCGCTCACCTTGACGGCGATATGCAGTCCGGCGGTGCATGAATTCAGGGCGATCGCGTAACCCGCTCCGACCTGTTCGCGAAAGGCTTCTTCAAAGCGCAGGGCTTTGGGTCCTGTGGTCAGCCATCCCGATTTAAGAGTGTCCGTCACTTCGTTGATTTCGTCATCGTCGAGCCAGGATTGATGGAAAGGCAGGTCCACGCTCATTGGGCGTCCTTTGAATAAAGAGTATTGTTTGTTGATCCGGCGTGTTCCAAATGTTCTGCGTCCCACTCGATAAAATCCGACTGCTTCCAGGCGCTGTTGTCGTTCGGAATCAGGTAATTGATCAAAGGTCCGCCGCTGATATTCGGAGCCAGGGTTAACAGCGAAATCCGCCAGCCCTCAGAAGTGTTTTCCCAGTAGTCGATGAAGGGGAGTTGAATTTCGTAGGAAATGTCCATACGGGTGAAGCGCGGATCGACTCTTTCAAGGCCGTTGACTTTCCATTCAACTTTTGCCAAAGCTCCGTTTTTGCTGATAGCGACTTTGTCTATGGAGTGCGACTGCATTTTGAACAAAGGGTTGGCGACCCAGCGAAATTTAAAAGGAATCGGAAAGCCCAGCATGTCCCGCTGGTGACCGGATTTTTTAATATACTCGACTGGCGGCGGTTTGGCCCCTGAAATATGCGCGTCCGCCAGTTCCCTGTAATTATAGGACAGGCGACCATTGAAGAATTTGAACTCTTCGATGGAGATTTTTTCGCGATATTTCGGATGCTGATACTGGTAGATCGCCTCCCAATCTTCTTTGATGCGCTGGTGGATAAAATCTTTTTCCAGCGCAAGCAGGTTTCGGGCAGTGTCGATAGAAGCTTCTTTAGCGGAAGTCTGTGTGGAGAACAAAGTCAGACAAACTGCGAGGATGAAAATAAATGGTTTCCTGAAAATAATTCTCATGATGAACGAGTATGCATTTTTTTAGATGAGCCGAAGACGTTTTGCGATCTGTTCCGTAATGCCCGGCGTTTCCTGTAACTCTTCCACCGTTGCGGTGCGAATATTATCCAGACTGCCAAATTTTTTCAACAACATCAGCCGACGTTTTTTGCCGACGCCGGGCACGTCGTCGAGAGGCGAGGCGAGATTGCCGCGCGTTCTCAATTTGCGGTGGAAGCTGATGGCGAAACGGTGCGACTCGTCGCGAACCCGTTGCAGTAAAAACCGAGGCGGCGAGTTTTCTGAAAACAGCACAGGGTCTTTCATGTCCGGCAGAAGCACTTCATCCGTTTCGGCGTGGTGACGCCATTGACCCTTGGCGACGCAGGCCAGGTCGAGTCGATCCCGTATCCCCAGCTTGTCGATGATTTTCAGCGCGGCGTTGAGATGGCCGCGTCCGCCGTCGACCAGCACCAGCTTAGGTAACGGCTTGTCCTCCTTGAGCAGACGCTGGTAGCGGCGTTCGATCACCTCCTGCAACATGGCGTAGTCGTTGATACCCTCGACGCGTTTGATCTTGAATTTGCGGTAGCGCGATTTGTCGGCCTGTCCGTTGACGAAGCAGACCATGGAGCCGACGGCGTTGGTTCCCGAAATATTGGAGATGTCGAATCCCTCGATGACGGAAGGGAAAAATTTTAAATGCAGGGCTTCTTTCAACTCCTCCAGGAGTCGGGTGGCGACGTCGCCCTTGTCCAGTTCCGTGCGCAGGGCGAACTGCGCGTTCTCTTCCGCCATGTTGACGAGATGTCGCTTTTTGCCGCGCACCGGCGTTTCCAGTCGCACGCTTTTTCCGCGCCTGGCGCTCAGCCATTCTGCGATAACCGCAGATTCTTCGATCGGGTGCGGAAGCAATATCTCTTCGGGAAAGTTGATCTCTCCCGAATAATACTGTTTCAAAAATGAGGAGAGCGCTTCGTTTGGGTCGGTCTCCTCGCGAATTTTGAGTTTGAAAATTTTTTCACCGACCATTTTCCCGCCCCGGATGACCAGTGTTTGAACCATCGCCAGACCGCCTTCGCGGTAATAACCGATAGCGTCCTGGTCTTCGAGGTCCGTCGAAATGATTTTCTGTTTGTCGAGCACCGTTTGAACCGCCGCGATCTTGTCGCGCCATGCGGCGGCTTCTTCGTAGCGCATGGCGTCGGAAGCGAGGCTCATTTTTTCTTTCAGGCTGTCGATCAGTTCGGTGTTTTTGCCGCGCAGGAACAGGGTCACATCCTGCACGACCTTGGCGTATTCCGCTTCCTCGGCGAAACCGGCGCAGGGCGCCAGACAACGACCCATCTGATAATTCAGGCAGGGGCGACGCATGGCGCTGCCGTCGAGCTTGTCGCGGCTCTGTCTTAGCGGAAAGATACGATAGATCAACCGGATGGTTTCGCGAACTTCTTTAACCATCGTGTAAGGTCCGAAATAGGCGCTGCCGTCTTTTTTCACCTTGCGCACGACTTCCAGGCGGGGAAAGCGTTCCTGGGTGGTCAGGCGCAGATAGGGATAATGTTTGTCGTCCTTGAGCAGAACGTTGTAGCGAGGCTGGTGCTTCTTGATGAAATTGCTTTCAAGGATCAGCGCTTCGGTTTCGGTCTCGGTGGTCAGGACCTTGATGTCGCGAACTTTGGCGACGAAGGTGCGCGTTCTCAGATGCAGATTGCGCGAGTTCTGAAAATACGAGCGGACGCGATTCTTGAGGGACTTGGCCTTGCCAATATAAAGAATTTCATCTTTGGCCCCCTTCATGATATAAATTCCCGGACGCTGAGGAATTTTTTCAAGAATGTCTGCGATGTCGAATGCCATGAGCGTTAACGATAATGAAACGGAAAGATTGTTATGGTTTCATTATACTAGGGAAGCGGCGCAAAATCAGTCAAGCCTTTCCCTTTCCCTGCCTTTTTTGAATTTTTAATCAAACGGTTTAAGGATTCATGACGTCACCCCCAAATCAAAGAGGCTTGTGGACCAGTCGGCTGGGATTCATCCTTGCCGCTTCGGGTTCGGCCATCGGCCTGGGCAATGTCTGGAAGTTCCCCTACATCACCGGTCAGAACGGCGGCGGCGCTTTCGTGCTGGTCTATTTACTTTGCATTGTGGTGATCGGTCTGCCGATCATGCTCAGCGAGTTCACTCTGGGGCGCCACACCAATCTCAATCCCGTGGGCGCGTTTAAGAGTCTGGCGCCGGGGAAGGCCTGGGGCGCCGTTGGCTACATGGGAGTGCTCGCAGGATTTTTGATTCTCTCGTTTTACGGCGTGGTGGGGGGCTGGACGATCGCTTACGTGGTCAATTCCCTGTCCGGCGCCTCGGTGCATTTTTCATCACCCCAGCAGGCGGGCGAGTTTTTTGGACAGTTCATCGCCAACCCCATAGAAAGCACGGTGTACCATTTCCTGTTCATTGTTGTGTGCGCGGGCGTGGTCATCAAAGGCGTGCATGGCGGCATCGAAAAAGCCTGCGATATTCTCATGCCGACCTTGCTGGTGATTTTGGTTCTACTGATGATTCGTTCATTGACTCTGGATGGGGCGATGGAAGGCGTGAAGTTTTATCTGCAACCTGATTTTTCGAAGATCACCCCGGAGGTGATTCTGATCGCTCTGGGACAGGCCTTTTTTTCGCTCAGTCTGGGCATGGGGGCGATGTTGACATACGGCAGTTACCTGCCGCCGGAAGAAAATCTGACGGCCTCGACGGTTTATGTCGTGTTATTCGACACCATGATCGCCCTTCTCGTCGGCATGGTCATTTTTCCCGCAGTCTTTGCCGTCGGTCTGGAGCCTACGGAAGGCCCGAGTCTGGTGTTCAGCGTTCTGCCTACGGTGTTTTCCGAAATGCCGATGGGCGCGTTTGTATCCATCGTGTTTTTTATCCTGCTGTTTATCGCGGCGCTGACTTCCGGCATTTCTCTTCTGGAAGTGGTCGTCGCCTATTTCATCGACGAAAAAGGCTGGCCGCGCAACCGCGCCGTTTGCGTGATGGCGGGAGTCATCTTTCTGCTGGGGGTTCCGTCGGGGCTATCGTTTGGCGTGTGGGCGGATTTCAAACCGGGGGGCATGACCTTTTTCGATCATGTCGATAACATCGCGTCGAATTATCTTCTGCCTCTGGGCGGGATGTTGACGGCGATTTTCGTCGCCTATATCTGGGGTACGGACAAGGCCAAGGCCGAAATTGAGCGTCATGAAACCACATTTCACTGGGCCAGCGGCTGGGTTTTTCTGATCCGATACGTCACGCCGGTCGCCGTCGCCATTGTCTTTCTGGCGCGATTTTTTTGAAGGAAGGGAATTTTTGCGGGCGATTAGAAATCGTCGTCTTCAGCCTGCGGGATGCCCAGATTTTTGCGAAAGCCTTCGAACATTTGGGTGATGGGCGGGGCGAGCGATTTCACTAAAGCGTCAGGAACCCAGTTGATTTTCTCCACCGGCCAGTGTTCGATTTTTCTGATATCCAGCCCGGCCTCCTGATACGGGCCTTCCAGAGCCTGTTCGTAGCCATAGATCAGCGCGTTGTCATACACCTTTTCATACAGCGATTGAATGAGCGGAGCATCGTGCAGGCCCTTCATGAAATGTTGCGTCAGATCGGCGATGATGGGTTCCGCGTGTTCGACGAAATCAGGGTGGCAGGCTTTCTCCAGCGTTCGATAGATGATGATGACGTCTTGCAGAATGTACTTCAAATCCTTGGCATCTTTAACAACCTTGCCGCGATCAAAATTGAAATATTGTTTGTATTCCTTGATGATCCTCACCAGATCGTAGATGACGGATTCTTCCCAACTCGCCTGATTCCAGACGAAGAAACAACGTAGCCAGTTGACGCGCTTGTTCGCGTCTTCCATATGCATGGTGAAGCTGGGTTTTTCTTTGCACCCGTAAGGCAGTTTACCGCCCCACATTTTCAGATCCAGTTCCATGTCATAAGGCTTGAAGGCGCTGATGTAGGCCTTGAAGTAGAACTCGATCAATCGTTCCAGATTTTTTTGCTCATCCAGCGGCGTGTTTTGCGGCAGGTTGACGATGCTGTAGAGACGCCAGACCCGGCGTCGGCATTTCCCTGTCGGGTCGGCGATGAGATAGGTGCCGCCCCAGATTCCCGAAGTGATGGGAATGTCATGGCCAAGAAAATGGCTGATTTCGCCGGAAACATGACGGGCAATCTTGCCGTACAGTTCGTTGAGGTAATACAGATTGATGAGGTTGTCGTCGCCGACCAGCAGGCCGGAAGGCGCTAAGGGTTCGTTCATGAGGCTATTCACGCGATTCTAGTGATTATGGGGATCGAATCAATTTCAAACAAAAAAATTCCACCCCTGAAAACAGGGGCGGAATTTCAATCGTTTCAGAACTTATTTGACGTGAACAATGACCGCGGCGGTGATCGGCGGGTTGTAGGGCACGTGATTGCCCTGTGCAAATACAGCCGTGATGACATGCTGGCCTTTAGACAGAGTGAGGCTCTTGCAGGTCGAACCGTCGCCCATGTGGACATGCTCGGAATCTTTTGCGAGAGGTTGGCTCAAATCTTTCGGAACATCCACGTCGATCAACAGATGGTGGTGGCCTTTACCGGGATTCACGCCGTTCTTGGCAGGCTCAACCGTGTAGCCGTTGATCGCCATGCAAACTTCCACCGGATTGGTGACGTCGGCAGTGGTTGCAGGCGTCGTGATCGTGAGAACCTGCCCGCTGTTTGCAGAATGCGAGCTTGAAGCGTGCATTCCACCCGTGGTGCAACCGACCAGCATCGTTGCCGCTACCATTGCTAAACATTGAACTCCAAATTTCATTGGGACCTCTCCTTTTTTGATGTTGTAATACGGATTCTAATCGGGACTGCCTATTTTCCCAGACCTGGACTGCTATAAAAAAACTCAAAATCTGTCGGCGAACATACAACAGGGTTCATACGACAATTTCATCGTTTTGAGGACGTAGAATTAATGTTTGAAGGCTCCATTATCCCCCAGAAGCTAACAAAAATCAAATGTTTCCACGGAATCAAGGACTTTGGACGCCCTGCTGTTCCCTGAAACGAAGCTGAGCTTTGTCCGGGTCGGTTTAGAAAAGGCTTGTATCAAGATGAGGCTTAATCTATTTTCATTAGGCCTTGAAATTTTGATCGTAGGGGAATTCATTGATGCGGAAAACGCTGAAATATGAAATCAAACGCTTTGGAGTTTACAGCATCCAATTGCTGGTTTTCTTGTTGATTCTGGCGACGCTGGGCGAGAGCGTTCTGGCGGAGATCAATTCGTCTTCTAAAGCGGGTGAATGGCAAAGGCTGGAGCCGGGTCTGGACTGGGGCGTCTTTGTCGGTTCGCAGTCCTCAACGCTTGGTGATTCAAAGATAAGGATTTTGCGAATCGATCCCGAGTTTTTCGATTTTCATCTCATCAACGCGTCCGCCCAGGCGGATGGAAAAAATTTGTCCGCTAAAGACTGGGCGCGGAAACATCATTTGACGGCAACCATCAACGCCAGCATGTATCAGGCCAATCTCAAGACCAGCGTGTCTCTGATGCGTACCGGCGAGCATGTGAACAGCAACTGGCTGTCCAAGGATCGGAGCGTTTTCGCGTTCGATCCGGTCGGCGACTCCCTGCCGAAAGCGCAGATCATTGATCGGGACTGCCAGAACCTGGGCGCCTTGCGGGAGCAGTACGGGACCTTGATCCAGAGCATACGAATGGTTTCCTGCAAGGGCAAGAATGTCTGGAAGCCGCAGGACAAGGTGTGGAGCGCGACGGCGATCGGTACGGATAAACAAGGCCGGACCCTGTTTATCCATGTTCAGACGCCTTTTTCGATGTATGATTTCATCAATATGTTGCTGGAGTTGCCCATCGATCTGGAAAGGGCCATGTATACCGAAGGCGGTCCGCAGGCTCAGCTGTACGTCAATTCCTCAGGGCGGGATATGGAGTGGCTCGGCAAATACGTGATTGGCGGCGGAGGGGTGGGAGAAAACCAGTTTGGCTGGCCGATCCCCAATGTGGTCGGCATCACGCCCATCAAAAAAACCACGCAATAGAAGTGAAGGGGGCCTATGGCGTCGCGGCAAAAGAAGCGACCCTATTTCAATTGTCGTCCGCGCATTCGCGTCTCCGGCGAGGAGGTCATCGCGCTGGGGCCGGGCAAGGCGGATTTGCTCGAAGCCGTCGATCAAACCGGTTCGATCTCCCAGGCGGCGCGTTCTCTTAAGTTGAGTTATCGCCGGGCCTGGGACATGATTCATACGATGAACCAGTGTTTTACAAGTCCCCTCGTTGCCGGCGCCGCAGGCGGCAAAGGCGGCGGAGGGGCCAGCCTGACCCCGATGGGACGTCGTGTCGTTGCATCGTATCGGGCGATGGAGGCGCAGGCGGAGTCGGCGATTCGCGACGAGTGGAAATCCCTGCAAAAAATGTTGAAGACGCCTGAGGCCTGAGGCGCCTCACCCTTTTTGGGATGCGCGTATCAGCGCTAAGGGTCGGCAATTGACGCCTATCGAGGCCTGTGATAAGATTTTTCGACCCCGCATCGCCCTTTGTAAATTCTTCAAAAATTAAGACAATTGCGGAATCGAACGCAATTCGGGATGCATCATAACAGCATAAACACTTTCGAAAAGAGCCATGACGATTCAATTCACCAAAATGAGCGGGAGCGGCAATGATTTTGTCATCATTGACCACCGCAAGCCCTTCATTCCCGACGATCAAAAAAGAGATTTTGTAAAACGCGTGTGCGCTCGCAGAACATCCGTAGGCGCGGACGGTTTGATTTTTATCGAGCCTTCCAGCAACGCTGATTTCCGCTGGGACTTTTATAACGACGACGGTTCCTCTGCAGAAATGTGCGGCAACGGCGGACGTTGCGCCGCGCGCTACGCGGTTGAAAATAAAATCGCAGGATCGCAATTGTCGTTTGAAACCGTCGCCGGAGTCATCACAGCGGACGTGGACGGGTCGACCGTAAAAATCAAACTCACGAAGCCTGTGGATCACCGGCCCGATCAGTCCGTTGAAGTCAATGGAGAGACTTTTGTGATCGACAGTCTGAACACGGGCGTTCCGCACGCGATTATTTACACCAATGATATTGAGAACATCGACGTCGCCGGAATCGGTCGCGGCGTTCGTTTTCATTCCCAGTTTGCTCCTGCGGGAACCAACGTGGATTTTGTGCAGGTGAACGACGACGGCAGTCTGGTCGTGCGCACCTACGAGCGCGGCGTGGAAGGCGAAACCCTGGCCTGCGGCACGGGCGTTGTGGCATCGGCCCTGCTGGCGGCGCGCAAGCATGAATTGACTTCTCCCATCTCGGCGCGAACGCGCGGGGGCGAAACTCTCAAGGTTTATTTTCAACCCGGCAACGGCAGTTTTGGCGACGTGTTCCTTGAAGGTCTGGCGAGCAAATCGTTCGACGGCGTTCTTGGCGAATATTAAATTTTTTTATAGAGATTGAGCGAGCTAATGTTTGAAGGTTCTTTTGTCGCGATTGTAACTCCGTTTAAAAACGAAGCGGTGGACGAGTACGCGTTGCGTCGTCTGATCGAATTTCAAATCGCCAACGGCACGCAGGGCATCGTGCCTTGCGGTACAACAGGCGAATCGGCGACTCTGACGCATGAAGAGCACGATCAGGTCATCGCCATTGCGGTGGAAGCCTGCGCCGGAAAAGTTCCGGTGCTTGCGGGCACCGGGTCGAACTCGACCTTTGAGGCGATCAAGCTGACGCAACACGCGGAGAAAGCCGGAGCGGACGGTTCCCTGCTGATCACGCCCTACTACAACAAGCCGAGCCAGGAAGGTTTGTATCGCCATTTTGAAACCGTGGCGAAGGAGACCGATTTACCGATCATCCTTTATAACGTACCAGGTCGAACCTCGGTCAACATGCTCCCGGAGACGGTGGAGCGCTTGTCGAAAATCAGGAATATCGTCGGTATTAAAGAGGCCTCGGGTTCCTTGACGCAGATCACGGAAGTCATTGCCCGATGCGGCGAGGACTTCAGCGTGATATCCGGAGACGATCCGCTATTGTTGCCGATTCTAAGCGTTGGCGGCAAAGGCGTCATTTCGGTCACGGCGAACGTGCTTCCAGCAAAGGTGGCGCAGTTGTGCGGCGCGGCGATGAAGGGCGATATGGAGACCGCGCGCAAATTGCATCATGAACTGTTTCGCTTGAACGAGGCGATGTTCGTGGAGACCAACCCGGTTCCGGTCAAGAAAGCTCTGCATCTGATGGGCTGGATTGAAGACGAGGTGCGTCAACCTCTGGCGCCGCTGACGGAGTCGAGTTTGAATTTTCTTAAAAAGATCATGAGCGACTATTCCCTGCACTGAGCAGGGTGCAGGCGCGATTCTTTTACAACCTTTATTTTTTGCAGGAGTCTGATGGAACGCCAGGTCAAAATTTCCGTAGTGGGGGCCGCAGGCCGCATGGGCAAAACGATCCTTGGCTGTATTGAAGAGGCGGGGGCTTGCATTCACGGCGGCGCAGAGCGTCCCGGTAGCTCCGAAGTGGGGGCGGATATCGGCGAGATCGCAGGGCTCGGCACGAAGGGCGTCCCGATCGTCGGCGCGCTGGCGGATTGCATGAAGGGGGCCGACGCGGTGATCGACTTCAGTTCTCCAGAGACCAGTATGGAAACCCTCCGGCTTGCGTCCGAAATGGGAGTGGCGGCGGTCATCGGGACGACGGGATTTTCACCAGAGCAGAAAAAAGAGATCGAGCGCTTGTCAAAAAATATTCGTTGCGTGCTGGCTCCTAACATGAGCATTGGCGTCAACGTCATGTTCAAAATGGCCAGTCTGATGGCTGAGGCGCTGGGGGATGCATACGACGTCGAAATCGTCGAAGCGCATCACAAATTTAAAAAGGACGCGCCGAGCGGAACTGCCGTGCGGTTGTCGGAGATTGTGGCGCAAGCGCTGGATCGCGATCTGGATAAAGACGGCGTTTACGGACGCAAGGGAATCGCGGTGCGCGGCCCCAAAGAAATCGGCGTGCATACGGTTCGGGCCGGTGATATCGTAGGAGAACACCGCGTCATGTTCGGCGGCATGGGTGAAACCCTTGAATTGCAACACCGGGCGCAAAGCCGCGATACCTTCGCGCGCGGTTCGGTGCGGGCGGCCTTGTGGCTTGCCGACCAGAAGCCGGGATTGTATGATATGCAGGATGTCCTTGGACTGTCATAGGAGGCGGCGCCATGTCCTTCCGTTTGTTGAAGAAAAAATTTGATCGACGTACCTTTCTCAAAGCGCTTTCGCTTGTCGGCGCTGCGTTTATTCCTGGCAAAGCCGCCGCGATCGGCGATTATCGCAACGATAAAAATATCCCTGAAAATTATGTGCAGAACCGCGATACGCCCGGATTCCATATCCGCAGCGCCAACCCCTTCCTTGGAGTCAATATCGACGAATGGGGTCTGTCCGTTTCCGGCCTCGTGGAGAAGCCCGTAGGACTGGGCTACGAAGACCTGTTTGGATTCAAAACGACGTCGCAGATTTCGCGCCTCAAATGCGTGGAGTGCTGGTCGGCGAAAGCGGAGTGGGAAGGCTTTCGCATGGAAGAATTGCTGAAGGAGGTCAACCCCAAACCGGAAGCGAAGTATGTGAAATTCGATTCCGCCGATTCGTATTATGAAGTCTTCCCGCTGGAAGAACTGTTGCGTCCGCGCGTGTTGTTTGTCCTGCGCATGAACGGCGCTCCCTTGTCGAGGGAACACGGCTATCCCCTGCGCCTGATCGTTCCCTTCAAGTATGGTTATAAAAATATAAAATACATCACCCGCATCCAGTTCACCGATTCACCCGGTCGCAATTACTGGTCGAACTACGGTCCCTATTCGGTCGACGGCACCATTCAGCCGGGCATCGACCATCCCCTGGATTATGGCAAAAAACCGCTCCCCATCAATGGCGGAGAGGTGTTTCATCCCTTTGACAAGCGTCCTTCCTGACGGGCGCCGATGAGATCTATTTTTCTCATCCTCGCTGTGCTTGCGCTGTCGGCTTGCGGCGAGCCGGAGGTCGAGACGCTCGACGTGAAGATTCCTTCCGGCGTTCAGGTTCCCGAAGGCATGGTCTACATCCCTGAAGGCGAATTCATCATGGGGCATCCCGACGAGCCGCGAACGCGAGGGGGCGTTAAGGTTTCCACTCCCGCTTATTTCATCGACCGCTATGAAGTCAGTCGCGGCGCCTACGCCCAATTCGATCCGAAACGAAGCGTTGCGGAATCCAAGGCGGACTTTCCCGTGGTGTTTGTGAACCATGCCGAGGCGCAGGCCTATTGCGCTTCCAAAGGAGGTCGCTTGCCGACGGAGGAGGAGTGGGAAAAGGCGGCGCGCGGCGTCGATTCGCGCAAATGGCCCTGGGGTCGATTCTTCGAGCATCCTAATAACGGATTCTCCGGGTTCTTGTCCGAGCCGGTGGCGAAGCGGCCGGAATGGATCAGCCCTTACGGCCTGTACGGGATGGGGCACAATGTGTGGGAGTGGACGGCGGACTGGTACGGTTATCCCGGTCAGCCGCGGGCGGACAGGGAGACCTTTCGCGTCATCCGAGGCGGCTTGACGCAAACGCATGTGACGATCAAATTCTCGCCGACCTGGTTTCGCAACTGGATGCACCCTGAAAATGCGTTTCAGTTTTTAGGCTTTCGTTGCGCGAAGGATGTTCGCTGAAACGGTTGGTTTTTTGGGGGACCGGGTCAGGCGCCCGACACCATGACCGACGCGCCGGGAAAGACGGAGCCCGCGCCGCGCACAATCAGTTCGGTTTTCGGGGTCAGTTGACGGGTGAAATCGACCACCTCAACAAAACCGTTTTGTTCCTTGAGAGCGCGCACCGGTACAGGGTGCGCCTTGCCTTCTTTGACGACGTAAAGCAGGGAGCCTTGCTCGGTGATGGCCAGAGCCGTTGAAGGGACATGCAGGACGTTCTTTCGCGTTTTAAAATGCAAGGTCGCTTCGAATGTGAGGCCGGGGAACAGTTCCTGCGCCGGTTTTTTGAGTCCCACCAATATCCAGATGGACCCCGAATAAATATCCGAAGCAGGGATCACGCGCACCAGCCGGTCGAGGTCTTCGTCGAGACGGAATTTGAAATCGATTTCCTTGATCCAAAAATCGACGGATTTCAAGGCGGAGAGTTTGCCCCTGTATTTTTCGGGAAGCTGAAAGACGGCGGTGAACACATTCACTCCCGCCATTTTGATCACCGGCGTGCTGGTGGACGCCACCGTTCCAATTTCGCCTTGCCGGGAAATAACGACGCCCGCATAGGGCGCGCGAACGTCGGTTTTTTTCAAATTCAATTCGGCGATTAGCAGGTTTTCCCGTTTGATATCCAACGCGGCCTGGGCCTGGGCGATGGACTCCTCCCGGGAGCGTTGGCTGGCGGAGACAGCCGCGACGCTTATTTTTAAGGCTTCAGCTTGTTGGCGTGTTTGATCTTCCGCCTTGTCCAGTTCCGAGCGCGCGACCACGCCTTTGCTCACCAGCGTTTTGACACGATCCAGTTCTTTCAGGCTCAGTTCCAGCGCGCTTTCAGCGGCGCGTTTGTCCGCCTCCAGCCGTCGACGATCTTCTTCCCGCAAACCCGCTTTCTCTTTCTCAAGCTCATGCTCCGCCGTTAGCATTTCGAGACGCGCGCGTTCCCGCTCCAGTTGGAATTTTTCAGGATCGATGAGAAACAGGGGATCGCCTGCCTTGACCTGGCTTCCCTCGCGCACGGACATTTTCACAATTTTTCCCGCAACCTCAGGCGCAATGGAAACCGTCTGCGTGGCCTGCAGATTGCCGACGGTCGTCAATGGGTCGTCGCGGTCGCGATACGACACGCTTCCCAATTCTACGGGGATAAAAAAGCCTCGGGAACCGTTGGCCTTTTTTTCTTCCTCGGCTGAGCAACCAGCAAGTACAAAGATCGCGCATAGGATTGAGTGAAACGCCAAATTCAGAGGGCGCGGGTTGGGGCGGAGTGGTGTCATTGACGGGCCTGATGGTCTCGGTTGTTCAATTGAATCGATTCATAAGAAGGTTGCGTCCATTTTCGCACAGACAAGGCGAAGCCCGCAACTTTGATGCGTTGTTTAAAGATTATAAACTCGGCGGCGGGACTGAGGGAAATAACCTTTGAAATAGATTCAACGGCCGATTGTTGAAAAAAATGAGTCTGTGAGTCGAAAAGGTTTGGCGGGAAAACTTCTATCGAAACAGATGTTGGATGGATCAATAAATATCCTCGATCTGTTCGATGGATTTTTGAACCTTTTTGGTATTGTGGAAACTGGCGATATGGTACAGCGCGTCTCCTCCATTTACCAGAGGCAGTTTGAGCTGACCGATGATGATCCCTTCAAACGGCGCGATAATTTCCCCCTTTATATCGCCAAAATGATCGGTCACCACTCCTAGCAGATCGCCCTCCTTGACGTAGGAACCGGCGTCTTTAAAGGTCCGAATCAGGCCGCTCGCGGGCGCGCGCAGCCATTGCGTTCCCCAGGAAACGAAGACTTCCCGGCGCACGGGATTTTTTTTGCGGGGGAGCATGCCGATGGAACGCATGACGGAGAGACAGCCGTGCACGCCGATTTGAATGATCTGTTCGTCAAAACGTAAGGCTTCGCCGCCTTCGAAAAGCAGCATGGGGATATTTCTTCTGCGCGCCGCTTCTCTCAGGGAGCCGTCGCGCAGGTCGGAATTCAAAACCACGGGCACGCCAAAATCGAAGGCCAGTCCCTTGGTCTCGGTGTCGGTCATGCAGGCGCGGATTTGCGCGATATTGGTTCGATGGATCGCGCCGGTGTGCAGGTCGATTCCGTGCGTCGACTTTTTAACGATCTCCTTCATAAAGATATGCGCTAATCGCGAAGCCAGCGAGCCTTTGGGGGAGCCGGGGAAGGAGCGGTTCAGGTCGCGGCGGTCGGGCAGATAGCGCGACAGCATATTGAATCCAAATATATTGACGACCGGAACGGCAATGAGGGTTCCCTTCATTTTTTTCAGGGATTTGCTCTTTAGAATTCGACAGACAATTTCGGTTCCGTTGATTTCGTCGCCATGAATCGCGGCGGAAATGAACAGTACCGGGCCGTCTTTTTTGCCCCGAATCACTTCTACGGAAATTGAAACGTCGGTGCCGTCGTAGAGTTTGGCGACGGGGATATCGATCTTGCAGGATTCCCCCTTTTTGACTACGACGCCGCCAATTTTAAATTCTGATTTCACTAACCGATCCCTGCGGTTCTTGTGTTGCCCGGTTTTGCGTCTTTTTCCATGAACTTGATGATTTTGTCCGCCACGTCGATGCCGGTGGTGGTTTCAATGCCTTCGAGTCCCGGAGATGAATTGACCTCCATGACCAGCGGGCCGTGCTTGGAGCGGAGCAGATCGACGCCGGCAAGATTCAGTCCCATCGCTTTTGCGGAACGAACCGCAGTGCTTCGTTCTTCCGGCGAGATTTTGATCGATTGCGCGCTACCGCCGCGATGCAGGTTGGAGCGAAACTCTCCTTCCTTGCCCTGTCGTATCATGGAGGCGACCACTTTGTCTTCGATGACCAGGCAACGGATGTCCGCGCCGCCCGCTTCGGCGATGAATTCCTGAACGAGAAAATGCGCGTCCAGTTCCATGAAGGCGCCGATGACGCTTTCTGCCGCTTTATTTGTTTCCGCCAGCACCACGCCCTTGCCCTGAGTGCCTTCGAGCAGTTTGACCACCAGCGGCGCGCTGCCGACCAGAGCGATGATGTCGTCGGTGTCCTTGATGGAATGGGCAAAACCTGTAACCGGTAGACCGATCCCTTTTTTAGCGAGAATCTGCAGGGAGCGCAATTTGTCGCGGGATCGGGAGATGGCGACCGATTCATTCAGCGGGTAGACGCCCATCATTTCAAACTGCCTTAAAATGGCGGTTCCGTAAAAGGTGTTGGACACGCCAATGCGCGGAATGACCGCGTCGAATTGATTGAGCACCCGGTCCTTGTAGTGAACCGACGGTTTGTGCGAGGTGATGTTTACGTAGCATTTCAGATAATTAACGACTTCAGCTGTGTGCCCGCGTTTTTTGGCCGCTTCAACCAGTCGTTGGGTTGAATAGAGTTTTTGCCCCAAAGATAAAATTCCGATATTCATGGTTTTGAGCCTTTCATGTTGTTTTGTGGGATCAAAAAAGATGCTCCCGAATCTACGAGGTAATGATTTTTTAACGCGCTTCGTCCCAGCAGGAGCCGAAATCCCATCAGATCTCTGTTGATCAGGGACAGTTCAATTGGGAACAATTTGTTGCCTATCTTGATTCGCGTCATGATGATCGGTCGAATGGACAGGCCTCCATTGGAGCTTTTAATCGAACGTTCGTCTATTAATTTCGCCGTGGCGCGGATCTCTCCTTTGGCGCTCCGTTGCACGGGGTGAATTTTGAAGTTCACTAAATTGGAGCCCTCATCTATCTGAATATCGTAAGCGTGGAGAGAGGACGTTCTGGCCCCGGTGTCGATCTTAGCTTTGATAGAGTCCACATTGAGGTCGGGGAATGCAACCCACTCCCTCCAGCCGATTCTATTGCTGTGCTCCTTCCTTTTTTTGTGTTTCTTTTTAATCATTGGTCAGAAGCATGCAAGTGGTTGCGGTTCTATCGCTCGCCTGGGGCCATGCGAAGCGACGGGGTGTTGAGCTGTTATGGAAAATTAAAACACGGTGGCTATGGAAGTCCCTCTGACGCTTGCCTGCAGAGGCGCGCCCATTCCACGGCGCTTGATAAGATTCTGATCCGATATTTATCAGCAGGGCGCCCTCGTTGTCCATGAAAATACGGAGGCGCTTGCATAAAAATGCAAAATGGACTTATACTATTACCATTCTAGCCGATAATAATAGATAACGCCATCAACGGGAACGCTGATTCATGTTTCGTCGTGTTCAAAAAATCAAGAATCGCCTGACGGCTTTGATCTGGGTGTTGGGAATACAGTTTTTATTGTTTCCCTTCTTTCATTTCCACCCGGACATGGTGCACGGTCATACGGGCGACTTGTCGCCGCATCGACACGGCGGGCATTTCCATTCCCCGGAACTGGAGAATCTGGTTCGCGGAGGCCATTTCCATGATAAGGAGGCGGGTCATACCCATCACCCTCTGGATCATCAGGGCGAAGAACATTTCAAGATCGACATCAATAAGGAAACGCTGAATCCTCAGAAACCGATCAAGGTATTGAAAGTATCGGCGGATTTTCCGGTCACGCAGGATCGTCATCAATTTACACAAGCTGGACCCGTGGCGCTTCCACCGGACACGGTCAGTCGTTTCGCCGTCTCCTACCGGTTACGCGAGCGCTCTCCCCCTCTGTAGTTCCTCCAGTTTTTAATTTTTTATTCCAACTCTAAAAACGTTCCGATGGAACGCGCATACAGCGCGTCAGCGCCAGGTTTGTCCGCGCGCTATCGGGGCCTGAAAATAAGAGCAGACCCATGAAACGATTTATGATTTCCTGGGGCGTGGTTTCCCTGTTGAGCCTTGCGGCGCTTACCTGCGCCCAGGCCGAAACGATCGCCCCGCCTCAATTCACAGATGTGAAAGTTGATAGTTTGCTTCTGGAAGACGCGATTGCGCAGGCGCTAGCGCGGAACCCAGACCTTGCCGTTTTTTCTCTGGAAAAGCAGGCGCTCGGCGCTCGCACCCTGCAATCCAGTTTGCTTCCCAATCCTCGACTCGCCATCGACGTGGACGATGCAATGGGATCGGGTTCGTTTAGCGGATTCGACCGATCTGAGACTACCATTAGGCTGGAACAACGGATCGAACTGGGCGGCAAACGCGACGCTCGAAGGCACGCCGGACAGATGGCGGAATCGCTGGCTGAATGGAGTTATACAGGCAAGCGGTTGGACGTGCTGGCGGATGTGCATAAGGCCTTTGCAGAAACCCTCAAGTCGCAACACAAGATCGAACTGGCGCAAGAGCAGATCGAACTGGGCGAGCAGTTTTATAACGCGGTGAATGAAAAAGTCAAAGCGGGGCAGGCGCCTACTATTGAAATTATCAAGGCTCAGGTGGCGCTCGCAAATTACGGCATTGAGTTGAAGCGAGAAGAAATTGAATTGGACAAAGCGCGGCGCGAACTGGCCCGGGTATGCGGGGCTGACAAACCGAACTTCAATCAGGCGCTGGGAGATCTGCACCGCATCGAACCTGTGCCGCCCAAGGAGCCGCTCAAACAACGGTTGCTCATCACTCCGCACCTTGCGTTCTGGGAGTCCGAGGAAAAACGTCAGCAGGCGATGGTAGATGTTGAACTTTCCAAAACGATTCCGGATCTGTCGGTTTCAGGGGGTTTTAGAAGAGTGGAAGAAACCGACGATAGCGCGGTTGTGTTCGGATTTTCCATTCCCCTGCAATTGTTCGATCGCAATCAAGGGGGGGTGGCTGAAGCAAGGATTAGATATGCGCAGGCAGGGGAACGGCGCAAAGCCGCCGAGTTACAAGTGTATCAAACTTTTCAAGAAGCGTATCAATCGCTTTACTACGCTCACTCCTTTGCCAGCGCCTTGCAGGTGAAAATTTTACCCGCCGCCCAAAAAGCTTTCGACGCGATCAGCGAAGGGTATAAGTATGGAAAATTTGGCCTCCTTGATGTGCTCGATAGCCAGAGAACCCTGTTTGACACCAAGGCGCAATACCTGGACGCCGTTGCTGAATATCATAAAGCGTCTGCTGAATTGAAACACCTGACCGACAGTTTTACGATAAGTAGCGATGAGCTTGGCAAAGAATCCGTCGAGGAGACTTCAAAATGAAATCGCGTTTTCCATTTTTGGCCATCGTCATTCTGGGGCTGGGTCTGGTCGCCGGAGTCTGGATCATGCAAATGGATCGACAGGCGTCTCGCGATGCGCATGACCACGGGCACGAATCCGCTTCGGCGGAACATGATGCGGAACACGCGCATGACTCTAAGAAAGAATCGGACCATGAACATTCCGACGATTCCGATCATACGCACAAGGATGAAGGACACAGCGGCGAGCATTCGCATGACGAAGTCATGAAGCGCGGCCCGCACGGTGGCTGGATGTTTGCCAAGGATGATTTTCAGTTGGAAGTTTCGATCTTTGAGAGCGGAACGCCGCCTCAGTTCCGGGTCTACCCGACAAAGCTCAATGGAGAGCCGATCCCACTTGAGGACGTGGATCTGGCCATCGAATTGAAACGTCTGGATCGAACGGATCGGATTCATTTTGCGCCGATGAGGGATTATCTTCTCGGACAGGAAATTGTTGTCGAACCGCATTCGTTTGAAATGGAAATCCGCTCGCGCTGGCGGGAGAGGGTTTATACCTGGCATCATTCGCAGATCGAAGCGCGCGTTGAACTGCCTGAAAACGCGCTGAAAAATTCGGGAATCACCATTGAGAAGGCGGGGCCGCAAACGATCAAAACCAATCTCCGATTGACCGGTGAGATTGAACTGAATGAGGAAAAGGTGGTCCATATCGTTCCTCGACTCAACGGCGTGGTCAAGAAGGTTTTCAAGGACCTTGGCGATCAGGTCAAGCGCGGCGAACTGCTCGCCATCATCGAGAGCCGCGAACTGGCGGACGCGAAGATCAACTACCTTGCGGCGATGAAGCATTCGAAGCTGGCGGCCATCGACCTGGAGCGGGAGAAGCAGGTGTTTGATAACACCCGGGCCATGCTGAACCTGCTTGAAGAAAAACTGGAAACGGACGAAGTCTATCGTCGTTTGAACACGCTGGTCATTGGTCAGAACAGGGAGACCCTGATTCCCGCTTACGCAAAATTGCAATGGACGGAGTCGGTGTATCTCCGGGAAAAACGACTGTTTGACAAAGGTATTTCCTCCGAGTCGGATTACCTGCGCGCCTTGGAGGATCATAAAAGCGCCGAAGCCAAGTACCGGGCCTTGAGAGAGAAGATCGCTTACGACGGCGATTGGGCCATTCAGCAGAAACAAAAAAAAGCGGAGATGGAAGAGCTGAACTTGCAAACGGCTATCCAAAAATTACTCGCCATCGGTCTTTCCCGGAAGCAGATTGAACGTCTCGGCGAGCACGATGAACCGACGCTCACCTATTACGAATTGCGTTCCACCCTGGGCGGAACCGTCATCCAGAAACATCTCACAACCGGCGAAGCGGTGGGTCAGGACGATAATATTTTTGTGCTGGCGGACTTGTCCGACGTGTGGGCGAACATCGCCATTCCCGCAAACGATCTCAAGGGCGTGAAGCTGGGGCAGTCGGTGCGTATTTATAATGACGTGATGGGCATTGAAGGGCTGGGTCGTTTGACCTATCTGGATTCGGTGATCGACGTGAACACGCGGACGGTGACGGGGCGGGTGGTCGTCGCCAATCCCGATCGGCTCTGGCGACCTGGAACCTTTATCGGCGTGGATCTTGTTCTGGATGAGCGGACCGCGCCGGTCGCGGTGAAGCGTTCAGCGATCCAGAGCCTGAGGGACTGGTCGGTGGTGTTTGTGAAATATGGAGATTTGTTCGAAGGGCGGCCTCTGGAGCTTGGCGTCAGCGATGGCGTCTGGGTCGAGGTCACAGGCGGGCTTTCTGCGGGAGAATCCTACGCCGTGGAAAACAGTTTCACGATAAAGGCCGAAATCGAAAAGTCCGGCGCCGTCCATCAACATTAAACGAGACGCAATCATGCTCGATAAAATCATAAACGCATCCATCAAGCAACGCCTGTTCGTGATCCTCGCGACTCTCGGCATGGCGGCGGTGGGAGCCTATAATTTTTTAATCCTTCCCATTGACGCGGTGCCGGACATCACGAATGTTCAGGTCCAGATCAATACGGAAGTTCCGGGCCTCACTCCTGCCGAGGCCGAACAGCGCATCACCTATCCCGTCGAAACCGCGATTGCAGGTCTGCCGCGATTGATCCACACGCGTTCCATTTCTCGATATGGATTGTCGCAGGTCACCGCTATTTTTGAGGACGGTACGGATATTTATTTCGCGCGGCAGTTGATCGGCGGCAGATTGCAGGAGGTCAAGGACGTCCTCCCCGCTGGCGCGGAACCGGTCATGGGGCCTATCGCGACCGGACTCGGAGAAATCTTCATGTGGTCGGTGGAAGAGGAATCGAGTCCTTCGCAGAATGAAGACCCGGCCTTATCGCTGATGAAACTGCGCGAGATTCAGGACTGGATCATCCGCCCGCAATTGCTGAATGTTCCGGGCGTTACGGAAGTGAACAGCATCGGCGGCTACGAGCGGCAGTATCAGGTCGCGCCGAACCCGGAAAAACTCATCGCTTACGGCATCACCTTCAGTCAGGTGATGGAGGCTTTGCGAAAGAATAATTCGAACGTCGGCGCGGGTTATATAGAACGGCAGGGCGAACAGTACCTGATTCGCAGTCCGGGTCAGGTGAAGGGGATTGAAGACATTCGCAATATTGTGCTCGGCGCGCATGACGGGGTTCCAGTCTTTATCAAGGATGTTGCGACGGTCGGTCTGGGCAAGGAGCTTCGCACCGGCGCGGCGACTTTGAATGGAAAAGAGGCGGTTCTGGGCACGGTGTTCATGCTGAAGGGAGAAAACAGCCGGGAAGTATCCCTGCGCGTCGCCGAGCGCATGGAAGAGATCAACCGGACGCTCCCTCCCGGCGTGGTCGCCCGAACCCTTTATGACCGAACCCGACTGGTGAATGCGACTCTGGAGACGGTGCGCAAGAATTTGCTGGAAGGCGCGCTTCTGGTGATCGTGGTGCTCTTTGTTCTGCTGGGTAATTTTCGCGCCGCTCTTCTCACCGCGTTGGTCATTCCCTTGTCCATGCTGTTCGCTGTGACCGGTATGGTGAGCAATCGCGTGAGCGGCAACCTGCTCAGTCTGGGCGCGATCGATTTCGGTATCATCGTCGATGGGGCGGTGATTATCGTGGAAAACTGTTACCGACGTCTGGCGGAAGAGCAGGCGAGCAAAGGGCGTGTTCTTTCCAAAGAGGAGAGGTTGGCGCTCGCCAGAGAGGCGACGCGGGAAGTTTCCCGACCCAGCATCTTTGGCGTCTTTATCATCATGATCGTCTATCTTCCGATCCTGACTTTGACGGGAATCGAGGGCAAGATGTTTCATCCCATGGCCTTCACCGTTCTCGCCGCCTTGACCGGGGCGATGATTCTTTCTCTGACCTTCATCCCCGCCATGGTGGCGCAGTTTGCGACGGGAAAAATTTCTGAAAAAGAAAACTTCCTGCTTGGAGCAGCGAAAAAAATTTACGCGCCTTTGCTGGATTTTTCACTTTCCAACCGGCTCGCAACGCTCAGTCTTGCGCTGGTTCTGGTGGTTCTCAGTCTCTTGATGACGACCAAAATGGGAACCGAATTTTTACCGACTCTGGATGAACGCGACATCGCCCTGCATGCCTTGCGCGTCACAGGCACCAGTCTTTCGCAGTCCGTGAGCATGCAAGATGCGCTGGAACGAAAAATCAAGGAACTGCCGGAAGTGGACTTTGTGTTCACTAAAATTGGCACCGCAGATGTCGCCACGGATCCCATGCCGCCGAGCGTCGCCGATGTCTTTGTCATACTCAAGCCGCGCTCTGACTGGGAGAATCCCGCACAGGACAAGGCGGTTCTTATAGAAGGCCTTGCGGCGAAATTGACTGAAATCCCAGGGAACCAGTATGAGATCACCCAGCCCATCGAAATGCGCTTCAATGAATTGATTGCGGGCGTGCGGAGCGATGTCGCGGTGAAAGTTTTCGGCGATGATCTTGATACGCTGGTCGCCTCAGCCGAAGAAGTCGAACATGCGCTTGCGACGGTTGCCGGAGCGGCGGATGTGCGGACAGAGCAGGTGACGGGTCTGCCCATATTGACATTGGAAATGGATCGCGTGGAGATGGCGCGGATGGGTTTGAATGTCTCCGACGTGCAAGACGCGATTGAGATAGCCATTGGCGGGAAAGTTGCGGGACAGGTGTTTGAGGGTGATCGGCGTTTTGATTTGATCGTTCGCCTGCCCGATCTTCTGCGTCAGGACGTGGAGCGATTAAAAAATATGCCGCTTCCGCTTCCGAGTCGTCATCAGCACAGCGGCGTCAAAGGCTTATCGACAGAGAGGACAATTAAGGAATCGAATTACATTCCTCTGGGTTCCGTCGCTCGATTCAAATTGGTGAAGGGGCCGAATCAAATCAGCCGGGAGAATGGCAAGCGCCGCGTGGTGGTGACGGCGAACGTGCGCGGGCGAGACCTGGGCGCCTTTGTCGAGAATGCGCAAACGGTGATTCGGCAAAAGGTCACACTGCCCGCCGGTTACTGGATTTCCTGGGGAGGACAGTTTGAGAACATGATCTCAGCCGCCAAACGGCTCTGGGTGGTTGTGCCTCTGACCCTGGCTTTGATTTTCCTGCTCCTGTTCAGCGCCTTCGATTCGATGAAAAACGCTCTGCTCGTATTTTCAGGAGTTCCGCTTGCATTGACCGGAGGCGTGCTGGCCCTGTGGATGCGCGGGATACCGCTGTCCATTTCTGCGGCGGTGGGCTTCATCGCGCTTTCTGGAGTCGCAGTGTTGAATGGCATCGTGATGATTTCCTTCATCAGCAAACTGAGGGAGGAAGGCGAATCTTTGGACAATGCGATTCGTCACGGGTCGTTGACTCGACTGCGGCCTGTGTTGATGACGGCGCTGGTGGCGTCGTTCGGTTTCATTCCGATGGCGCTGGCAACGGGAACCGGGGCGGAAGTGCAACGGCCGCTGGCGACGGTAGTGGTGGGTGGCATTCTGTCCTCCACGGCGCTCACCCTGCTGGTACTGCCCGCGCTGTACCGAACTTTTTATAAAGTGAAATGAAATGAGGTCCGGTCGTTTGATTCCTCGAAGGAATGCGAGCCTAAAGAATGTCCAGGACCTGTTCCGGCGGGCGACCGATGGCGGCTTTGTCCGTGCATTGCACGATGGGGCGTTGAATCAGAATGGGATTGTTTATCATGGCGTCGATCAGTTCGTCTTCAGACAATGAGGGATCGTCGAGTTTGCATTCGGCGTATTCATCTTCATTCTGGCGCATCAATTCGCGCGGCGTCATGCCGAGTTGACTCAGCAAGGTTTTGAGCGTTTCTGCGCTTGGCGGATTTTTGAGGTATTCGATGATCGTCGGCTGGATGCCGCGTCCTTCCAGCAGTTCCAGCGTTTGACGGGATTTACTGCATTTGGGATTGTGATAGAGGGTAACTTTCATGTTTCGGTCATTTTCAAAAGGTGAATGATTCGGCTTGCGCAAGCGAAGCGAGTTGTTCAATGAAAGTATTCTAGAGCGCTTGAAGAATGCAATCAACCGCAAGGCATTACACGGAGATGATTGGATTCGACCGGAATAATGTGTTGACGCGCCGCACAAAAGATTTATATTAATGGTATATCAACCGATAAATATAATTATGGCTTTTCAAAGATTTCTAAAAAGACGTTTTCTGATATCCATCTTCGTGGTTGTAGGCTTGGTGTTCTCGACGACCTATTCCATCGCCATGCCTTTGATGATGGATTCTTCGGAGTGCGAGGTTGTGGATACCTGCAGTTCCTGCTGTACCTTGAACCTGACCCCCACTCCTGCCATTAAATACGAAACGTCTTTTATTGAATACCTGGGCGCCTCGATCGTTGAGGAGCCGGAACCGCTCCCCCTGCCTTTTTACCATCCCCCCGGATAATCGTTTCACGTTTCCCTAGAATCATTGTGTCCAGATTGGAGCCTTGCGGCTGAAATCCGTCCGCATTCGGCGCGCTTTTCTGGAGTTCATTCACCTGTTACGGAAATACGAGGCGATCATGCGCTCATTTTCAGCGTTCCTGCTGTTCACGCTTGCTCTTTTCACGCCGATTCAGGCAGTCGGCGGCGAACCGCATCCATTTAAAGAAGTTCTGCAGAATTTTATTTCAACGGCGTTGCAAAGCAATCCGGGAGTTTTAGAGATACAAAGCCGCATCAAAGCGTCGAAGGAAGTCCCCTCTCAGGCGAGTTCTCTCGACGACCCCATGCTCCGCTTCGGCTTGATGAACATGCCGACGGATAGCTTTGATTTCAGTCAGGAGATGATGACGCAGAAAACCGTCACCGTATCGCAGGCTCTGCCTTTTCCCGGCAAGCTGGCCCTGCGCGCCGAGATTGCGGAGAAGGACGTATTCATCAACGAACGGGATCTGGATGAAGTGCGTCTGGGGCTCGTGCGAAGCGTGAAGCATTCTTTTTTTGAATTGTGTTTCGTGCTGACGGCGACGGAGATCACCCTGCAAAACAAGAAATTGCTGGAGCAGTTTGTCTCCATTGCGGAAACCAAGTATTCCGTCGGCAAAGGCATTCAACAGGATGTGTTGAAGGCCCAGGTGGAACTGACAAAAATTCTCGATCAACTGATCGTTCTGGAAAAACTGGCAAGCCTCGAAAAAGCGCGCCTGAATACCCTGATGAATCGTTTGCCTCAGGAGCCGCTCACGATTCCTCATGGCATCGCCAAAAGTTCTTTTAAATTTTCCGTGGAAGAGTTGCAGGCAATGGCCGATGCAAACCGGCCCCTGCTGTCAAAAATCCAGATCGTCCGGGAACGTTATGAAACTTCAAAGCGGCTCGCGGAGAAGGAGTTCTATCCCAATTTTAATGTCGGCGTTCAATACGGGCAAAGGGAAGACGGCCTTGTGTCTGAGCGAGCGGACATGGTGTCGGCGTTTGTCGGGATCAACATCCCCATTTGGTTCGAGAGTAAGCAGTCTCGAAAGGTGGCTGAGACCGCGCATCAGGTGAATATGCTTCGCGAAGCCTACAATAAAGAAAAGAATGAAATTTATTTCAAGGTGAAGGAATTGGTCGATAAGGAAGCGCAAATCACCAAGACCTTGCAGTTGATTCAGACGGGAATATTGCCGCAGGCGAAGCAGTCTCTGGAGTCGGCGCTGGCGGGCTACAGCGTGGATAAAGTAGATTTTCTGACCCTGCTGAGCAATCAAGTGACCTTGTTCAACTGGGATATCCGGTATCACCGGGAGTTGGCGGATTATGAAAAGAATTTGGCGGAGATAGAAAACGTCGTCGGTAAAAATCTTTTCTAACGGGTTCATCAGCCATTTCATACGGGATATTAAAAATGTTTGAACAATTCAAAAAGAAATTTTTTCGAGATCATTCGCCGCAGGCAGGTCCTGAAACGAGCGCGGATGAGTCTATGGGAAGCCTTGGGGGAGTAGAGCGGGAAGATGCCGACGCGGATGAAGTTCTTTTTCCTATGGAAGATGATTTCGAGCCGCAGGCGCGGGAAAAGAGATTCAGTCTTCTGCGAGCGGTCTTGCTGTTTGCTTTGGTTCTTGGCGTGTTTTTAATGGGATTCGCGACGCGCCCTGAGGTGATGAGCGAGCTGGTCAAGCAAGGCGAACGCTGGTTTGCGATGGGGATGGAGAAGGCCGTTCCCCTGAGCGATCGGGTTTATGAAAAAACCGAAGCGCTGGTCGACCGAATACACGGGCAGGCTGGGGCGGCGGGCGGCGCTGGTCAACCGACTGCCGGCGATTCTACATCGGCAGGTAAGAAAATCAAATACTGGCGGGCGCCGATGGATCCTTCGTTCAAATCGGATCGCCCGGGGAAAAGCCCCATGGGAATGGATCTGATCCCGGTCTACGAAGGCGCGAACGATTCGGCGGATGGTTCGGTGTCCATCAGCCCGACAGTGACCCAGAATTTTGGCGTGAAAACGGAGAAGGTTAAAAACCGCGCATTACAACGCGAGATCCGAACGGTGGGTCGGCTGACTTACGATGAGCGTCTGGTGCATCATATTCACACCAAATACGGCGGCTGGATCGAAAAACTTTACGTCGACGTGACCGGGCAGGAGGTGAAACGCAACGATGTGCTTTTGGATATCTACAGTCCCGAGTTGGTCTCGACGCAGGAAGAGTTGATTCTGGCTCTGAATTATCAGGAGACGCTCAAGGACAGTCCTTTTCCTGAGATCAGTCGCGGCGCTGAGGGACTGTTGGCGTCGACATTGAGGCGGTTGGAATTGTTTGATGTGCCACAACATCAGATCGACGAACTGGTGAAGAGCCGGAAGGTTGAAAAAAACCTGCACATTCATTCGCCGGTGAAAGGTTTTGTTTTAAAGAAGAACGTCTTGCATGGGATGCACGTTCAACCGGGCATGAATTTATACATGATCGCCGACTTGTCGACGATCTGGGTGATCGCCGACGTGTATGAGTACGAGGCGCCCTGGGTGCGATTGGGGCAGGAGGCGGAAATGACTTTGTCCTATGCTCCGGGAAAAACCTATAAGGGCAATGTGACCTTCATCGATCCGGTTCTCAGCGCGGATTCGCGCACCTTGAAAGTTCGTATGGAGTTTCCCAACCCGGACTGGGATTTGAAGCCGGAGATGTTCGCGAATGTCGTCTTGAAAACCGAGGCGAGCGCGCGCGGCGCGGCGATTCCAGAGGAGGCGGTGATCCATTCCGGCGACAAGACGCATGCGCTGGTGCAAAACAAGTCGGGAGGTTTCGAGTCGCGCCAGATCAAGCTCGGCGTGAAGGCGCAAGGTTATGTCCAGGTGTTGGAGGGAGTGAGGTCTGGCGAGAGCGTGGTCACTTCGTCGACGTTTTTGATCGATTCTGAAAGCAGAATGAAAGACGCGCTCAATAGAATGAATGAGGAGGGAAAACCCGCGCGCGCGCTGAAGTCGGAAGGTTCGAAAGGCGTGGACGCCGACCTGAAACTTCATTTGGAAGAAGCTCCGATGGCTGAGCGCTCAGCGATGGAGGGGATGAAATGAGGCGCATCGATCGCTCGAAGGGCTTGCTCAGCTTGGAAGAATCTTCGTGCTTTTCTGGAGAGACCCTGTGCTGAAACATGTCATTGGCTTTTCATTAAAGAACCGGTTTCTGGTGTTGCTGGGAACGGCTTTCATCATGGCCTGGGGCGCTTATTCCATGAACCGGACGCCGCTGGATGCGATTCCGGACCTGAGCGACGTGCAGGTCATCCTCTTCACCAAGTATTCCGGTCAGGCACCGCAGATTGTGGAAGATCAAATCACCTATCCCTTGACGACGGCGATGCTTTCAGTCCCTCACGCCAAGGTGGTTCGCGGCTTTTCATTTTTCGGCCTCTCATTCGTCTATATCATTTTCGAAGACGGCACGGACATGTACTGGGCGCGCAGTCGGGTGCTTGAGCAGTTGAACTTTGCGTCGGATCGTTTGCCTGCGGGCGTGACGCCGACTTTGGGGCCGGATGCGACGGGGGTGGGCTGGATTTATGAATACGCGCTGGTGGATTCCACCGGCAAGCGCGATTTGTCCGAACTGCGTTCCTTGCAGGACTGGTACCTGCGTTACGAATTGCAAACCGTGCCCGGCGTTTCCGAAGTCGCCAGTATCGGCGGTTACGTCAAACAGTTTCAGGTCGAGATCGATCCGAACAAACTCGTCGCTTATGACCTGCCTTTGCACAAGATCGTCATGGCGATCAAGAGAAGCAACAACGACGTAGGCGGTCGTCTTCTTGAAATGTCCGAAACGGAATACATGGTGCGCGGACTCGGCTACATCAAAACTCTGGACGATTTGCGCGCGGTTCCGGTGGGCGCGGACAAGCAAGGCGTTCCTGTTTTGTTGAGAGACGTGGCGCGGGTGCAGGTGGGGCCGGAGTTGCGGCGCGGTCTGGTGGATTTGAACGGCGAGGGCGAGGTGGTTGGCGGAATCGTTGTTCAACGTTATGGAGAGAATGCGCTGGAGGTCATTGAAAATGTTAAGAAGAAGCTGGAGGCTTTGAAGGCGGGGCTGCCGGATGGCGTGGAGATCGTTCCGGTTTATGATCGTTCGGGCCTGATCCTGAGCGCGGTTGACAACCTGAAGGAAAAGTTGATTGAAGAAGGCATCGGCGTTTCTCTCATCTGCATTCTGTTTCTGCTCCATTTGCGGTCCGCACTGGTGGCGATCATCATCATTCCTCTCAGCGTTCTCATGGCCTTCATCATCATGAACCTGCAGGGCTTGAACGCAAATATCATGTCGCTTGGCGGCATCGCCATCGCCATCGGGGCTTTGATCGACGGGGCCATCGTAATGATAGAAAACGCGCACAAGCATCTGGCGCGGGACAAGGGGGAGAAGAATCATTGGCAGATCATTTACGAATCGGCGATAGAGGTGGGGCCTGCAATTTTTTTCAGTTTGTTGATCATGACCGCCGCCTTCATTCCCGTGTTTGCCTTGCAGGCGCAGGAGGGTCGGCTCTTCACTCCAATGGCCTTCACCTGGACCTACTCGCTGTTTGCGGCGGCCTTGTTATCAATCACGCTGACGCCGGTGTTGATGGGTTATTTTGTGCGCGGCAAAGTTCTGCCGGAACGTTACAACCCCTTCAATCTTCTTTTCACGGGATTGTTCAAACCGCTGATCTGGCTTGCTCTTCGATTGAAGACGCCGGTGATTCTGTCGGCTCTGGTGGCTTTGGCGGTGACGGTCGTTCCTTTACAGCGCCTCGGCTCTGAGTTCATGCCTCCTTTGAATGAAGGAGACATCCTCTACATGCCGACGACCTTGCCTGGTATTTCCATCACCAAGGCCAAAGAGATTTTGCAACAGACGGATAAAATTATAAAAACCTTTCCCGAAGTCCATCGCGTGTTCGGGAAAATAGGTCGCGCGGAAACAGCGACCGATTCGGCGCCGCTGAGCATGGTGGAAACGACCATCATGCTGAAACCGGCGTCGGAATGGCGGGCTGGAATGACGCATAAGAAACTGGTTCAGGAAATGGATGCGGCTTTGCAGATTCCCGGCCTGACCAATATCTGGACCATGCCGATCAAGACGCGTATCGATATGCTTTCGACGGGAATCAAAACGCCGGTCGGAATCAAGATAGCCGGGAACGATCTGGAAGTTCTGCAGGAACTGGGCATGAAGGCGGAATCCATTATTAAGGACCTGCCCGGAACCTTGAGCGTTTTTTCCGAACGCGTCGTCGGCGGGAACTATCTGGATATTGATATCAACCGGGAGGAGGCCGCGCGTTATGGCCTGACCGTTGGCGACATACAGGACGTGATACAAACGGCGATCGGAGGCATGAACGTTTCCACAGTCATTCAGGGACTGGAGCGTTACCCTGTCAATGTGCGTTACAATCGCGGCTTTCGCGAAGATATCAGCCAGTTGAAGCGGGTGTTGATACCGACTCCGGGCGGCGATCATATTCCCATCGCGCAGGTCGCAACGATCTCGTTCAAGAAAGGTCCTCCTGTCATCAAGAGTGAGAATGCGCGTTTGAACGCTTGGATTTATATCGATTTGAAAGATATCGATGTGGGCAGTTATGTGGAAACGGCGCAAGCCGTTTTGAACGAACGTCTCGTATTGCCTGCGGGGTATTCGTTGGCCTGGAGCGGTCAATACGAATACATGCAAAGAGCGAAGGAGCGATTGAAGGTCGTGATTCCTCTCACCTTGCTGATTATTTTTCTACTCCTGTATTTGAATTTTCAGCGCATGGCGGAGACTTTGATCGTTATGCTTTCACTGCCTTTTGCCCTTGTCGGCGGTATCTGGATGTTGTACTACCTGCAATACGAACTGAGCGTGGCGGTGGTTGTCGGTTTCATCGCGTTGGCGGGCGTGGCGGCGGAGATCGGCGTTCTGGCGTTGGTTTATACGGGGCAGTTGTTTGAAAAACGAATGGCCTGCGCCGCCATTAAAAACGGGCAAGACGTTTTGGCGGTGGTTTGGGAAGGGACTTGTTCTCGAATTCGTCCGATCATGATGACGGTGATCTCCACGATCGTCGGGCTTCTGCCCATCATGATTGGAGAGGGGACCGGCTCGGAACTGATGAAGCGGATCGCCGCGCCCATGATCGGCGGAATGGTCACGGCGACGTTATTGAACCTGATCGTTCTGCCCGCTTTGTACGCAATGGTTTTGCAGTTTCGTTTTGATCGGCTTCGGTCGCGCGGCGTTCGGAGCGAGACCGGAAATGATCTCGACCGGGCCGCCGCTTGATTCGGGCGGTTTAGCCCGGTTGGGGGATGCTACGGTTGAATTGCCGAATGATGTTGATCGGACGTTTGCCTTTATTCGGGAAACCGGGATGGCGACGTTCTTCGTTGTAATGTTTCAGCCAGAGATCAAAATCATTTTGCAGTTGTTCGAGTGAATCGTAGCGCGTCCCCTTCAATTTGGGGCGGAAGAATTCGTCCATGACGACGCGGTTGAATCGTTCGATGTAACCCCCATTGGTGGAGGGGTGGTCTCCCTTGAGGCGGCAGTGCCGTATCTCGTTGAGAGCTAGATATAACTTGTAAGGGTGATAATCCTTGCCTCGATATTCGCGTCCGCTATCGGTCTGGATCGATTTGACCTCGAATCCCCATTCCTTGTATTGCGGTAAAACTTTTCGATGCAGGATGGCGGCGGCGTGCGCAGGCAGTTTGTCGACGTGCAGGTAGCCAAAGGCGTAAGAGCCGCAGATATCGATCACGGTTTGCGCGTAGACTCGACCGATGCCTTCGAGGGAGCCGACGAGCAAAGTGTTTTGCGTTAGCAATTCACCGGGACGAAAATAGCCGCGATGTCTTTCTTTAAAGCAGGGATTGGCTTTTTCCAGGATCATCACCTGTTCGGGAGTCAGGTCGACTTTGCTGTTCAGCGCGTTCTTTTCGAGTTTACGCAGGCGCTGGTTTTTTGATCCCATTCGATTCTGAATCAAAATCTTTTGCACCGTGGGGCTGGAAACGGAAATGTCCCTGAGTTTGAGTTGGTCCGAAAGCCGAACGCACCCCCATTGCGGGTTTTCCAGTGAAAGCTGGATGATGGTGTCCACAACTTCAGGCGGCGTTGTTAAGGGATGGCGCCGATTGATGGGGGATAAATCTTCCAGCCCTTCCAGACCATGCGTTTTGAAGCGATGCTTGTATTGATAAAACTGCGCGCGCGAGAGGCCCTGCTGTCTGCAGGCTTCGGTGACATTGCCAAGGGACTCGGCCAACTGAAGAGCGCTCAGTCTGCTGTATGCTTTTTTCTTATCTGCAACTGACATGCGGAGTTTCCTTTCCTTGTTTCTCCCATAGCGCCGGGGAACAAGCTAAAGAGGAAGCTCCCTTGCATAGCATGCGAGCTTCCGTAGGTTGATCTACCCACCGTCTATTTTATACCAAAGACGCTTCCAGCGCCTGTGAAAAAGCAGGTTGTTTTCCTTGTGGACATGCAGGTGCGTGTCCGCTTCCAGCTCCTTCGCTTGTGGGTTCTGGTTAACAAAATCGCTCTCTGCCTGTTTTCCTGCCAGTAGGATGGCGTCCATTGTCTTGTTCCTGATATTCATGAAATTTATTCAGAAAAAACAGGTTTGGCGAGGCCTCATATGTTTCTGGACCCCTGCCATCATCCGCGCGTATAATTCGGAACCGCCCATTCGGGGTTTTCAGGCTTCAGGCCCATTCTCAGCTGAAAGGTGCTGGCTATTTTTCGGGCAAAGGTCTTGGCCTCTTCCGCTTTGGGGCCTGCGAAATGGTCGTCCACGGTTTGAGTGAATAATTCGATCCATCGCGTAAAATGGGGCGGTTGCACAGGCAGGCTCAGGTGTTTTTGAAAGGGGTTGCCGTCGTAATCGGGGACGTTGAACAGAAGTTTCTCCCAAAAACGATACATGGTGGGCAGGTGTTTTCCCCAGTCTTCGACGGTTTCTTCAAAAATCGGTCCGATCAGGTTATCCTGTCGCACGTTTGTATAGAATGTATCGACGAGATGGCGGATGGCTGGGCCGGACTGGATGTCCTGGGGGAGTGGGTCGGGGCTGTCTTTTTTGTCTTCCATGATGACCTCGTTTGTTGCTGAGTGTTGTGATGGAGATAAAAAGATATGTTTATCTTTTGATTGATCTTAATTTACGATCTGCTATGATCAAAGTCAAGATTTTTTTATCGGGTTAAAATCCAAATATGATTTCACAAACAGTAGAATACGCTCTGCGAGCGGTGGTCAGCCTGGCGCAAAATCCCGGCAAACCTCTGACAACCGTGGAGATTGCAAAACTGACCAAGGTGCCGGAGCATTACCTTTCCAAAGTATTACACACCCTGGCGAAAGGTAAGATCGTGCGCTCTCAGAGGGGTTTGCATGGCGGCTATGTGTTGGACCATCCGGTCGACGAATTGCCTTTGCTTTCGATCATCAACGTGGTGGACCCCATCCAGCAGATCGAAAAATGTCCCCTGAAGCTGGAGACGCATGGAACCAATCTTTGCGCCTTGCATAAGAAAATCAACCACTCCATTCATTTGATGGAAGAAGTTTTCAGAAACTCAACGATCCAAACGATTTTAGATGAACCTTCCCAAAGTATCCCGCTTTGCGATTCCTGATCGTTTAACCCGAACTCACCTGTAGTTTTCTTTCAAACCTGAAGCGCTATAGAAACAGAGGCCGTCGGATCTGCAAACGTCGATTATCTTCCGCCTGCGGGTTGATGATGATCGCAACTGTAACGTCTCGTCTCGCAGGTATAAAGTTTCGCTGGGAATTGTCGCCCGGCTTGTACTTTTAATAGAGCAGGCCCCCTTAAATCAGCCCCGGTAATGGAGCGCCTTTATAAAGTTGGGTAAAGCTTGGCGGTTGCCGACGTCTTGGCGTCTGTTTTGTGTTAGTGTTTTGTTGAAGTATGATTATAGGAAAAATTCCTACTCCTCTGGAGGTGAGCAGGGGGGCTTGCCTGACCCCTGATTCTTCTGGAATGTAGAGTAGAGAAACACATGAGAGCTGTAAATCATCTATATTTACATTTACTTGTGTTAATATTTAGTATCTTTATACACATAAATATTTTCCAGTTTTGACATTGGAGGTCATATGAATATCGGAAAGAAATTGCTCATTCTTTTTCTGATCGTTGGAATTGTTCCTCTCTCCGCAGTGTCCCTCATTTCTTTGAACCAGTCTACCTCCGCATTGTCAACGCAGGCGATCAATCAGTTGTCCTCCCTGCGCGAAGTGAAAAAGCTTCAGATCGAAAAATATTTTGAAAATAAATTGAAGCTCATGGAAGACATCCCAAAAAATTTAAGATTCGCGAACGGGATGAAAGATTTTGGAGAGGCCTTTCATTCCGGAGGGCTTGAGAGTTCGGCCTATAAGGATTTTCTCAGTAAACATCATGAAGGGTTAGATACATTCAACAGAGTGTTTAGTTTTTATGACGTCTTCCTCATTGCTCCGAACGGCGATGTGGTTTATACCGTCGCCAGAGAATCCGACCTTGGAACGAATTTAATATCAGGCCCCCTGTCCAATTCTGGTCTGGCGCGGGTTTTCAAAAAGTCGAAATCGGGAACGGTTTTCGAGGACTTTTCCTGGTACGATCCGTCCAATGAAGCGGCTAGTTTTATTGCGACTCCCTTGATGGACGCCAAGGGAAATTATATCGGATCAGCGGCCTTTCAGGTTTCCTTGGGAGATATCAACGCCATCATGCAAGAGCGTTCGGGACTGGGGAAAACGGGGGAAACCTATCTGGTGGGTTCCGACAAATTGATGCGATCCGATTCTTTTCTCGATCCCGTCGGGCATAGCGTGAAAGCGTCTTTTGCGGATCCGGCGAATGGAAAGGTGGATACAGACGCCTCTCGCGAAAGCCTGTCTGGAATCACCGGCGCCAAAGTTCTGATCGATTACACGGGCGGAACCGTGTTTTCCGCGTACACCCCGGTAAAAATTGCGGATCAGAAATGGGCTCTCATCGCGGAAATTGACGAGGCAGAAGCCCTCGGGCCTGCGCGAGATTTAAGAAATACGATTCTGATTATTGGTTTCATCGGCGTGATCATCATCGTAGCTCTGGGACTGATGTCGGCCCGAACCATTTCAGCGCCGCTGGTGGAAGTTGCCGGCAAGTTGAGCACGATGTCTCATGGAAAGCTCAAGCAGGATCTTGTGGTTGTGAAATCTAATGACGAGATTGGCGAATTGGGAAAAGTCTTTAACGAAATGTTGAAGAGCCTGCAGGTCTTTTTAAAATCATCCAGCGAGATACTGGCAGGCAATGTGAGCAAGGAGCAATTTGGATTGCAGGGGGATTTCGAAGAGTCCTTGCAGGGCATGCTGAAACAGGCGAAGGAAAAAATTGAAAATGATGAAAAAATACGAGAACAGGAGGCGTTGCAACGGACTCAGAAAGCCGAGCAGGATGAACGTGAGAGAACGCTCGCTGTAGAACAAGCCGAAGCGGAGCGACAGCAGGCGGAGAAAGAAAGAAAAGAGGCGGAAGAGCTTCAGGCGAAAGTGAACAGCATACTCGAAGTGGTTTCTTCGGCGTCAGTAGGTGATCTCACTCGAAGCGTGACGGTCAGCGGCGCCGATGCCATAGGGCAACTCGGCGAAGGCTTGAGCAAGTTTTTTAATGAGTTGCGAAATGACCTGGGGCGAATCGGGCAGACGGCTGAATCGGTCAGCGCGGCGGCGGAAGAACTCACCGCGACCAGCGCCACGATGTCTGCAAATGCGGAAGAGACTTCGGCTCAGGCGGGAGTTGTCGCCGCGGCCAGCGAGGAGGTCGGTTCCAACGTACAAACCGTGGCGACAGGTTCTGAAGAAATGAGCGCCAGCATCAAGGAAATATCAAGCAATGCCACGCAGGCGGCGAAGGTTTCGTCGCAAGCGGTCGAGATCACTCGCAAAACAAGCGGGACCATTAATGTGCTGGGCGATAATTCCAAGGAGATTGGCGAGGTGATCAAGGTCATTACGTCGATTGCGGAACAAACCAACTTGCTGGCGCTCAACGCAACGATCGAGGCTGCGCGCGCTGGTGAAGCGGGCAAAGGTTTTGCCGTCGTCGCCAACGAGGTCAAGGAACTGGCAACGCAGACCGCAAAGGCGACGGAAGAGATCAGCCAGAAGATTCAGATGATTCAGGAAAGCACCGGCGATGTGGTTGAGGCGATCGGAGAGATCACCGAAATCATCAACAAGACAAATGATATTTCGAACACCATCGCCAGCGCTGTGGAGGAGCAGAGCGCCACGACCAACGAGATGACGCGTAACGTGTCGGAGGCTTCCAAAGGCGTTAGCGAGATTGCCGAGAATATCGCAGGCGTCTCTACGGCGGCACAGGAAACCACTCACGGTTCGAGTCAAACTCGTGAAGCGGCGGTTGAGTTGTCAAAACTCGCGAACGATTTGCAAAGCCTGGTGAGTAAATTTAAAGTTTAAGCGAAGCGCGGTTATCTGCGCCCGGGCTTACTGTAAAATTTCGTCGATGATTTTGAGGAAGGCCGCAACGTTGATGGGTTTCGTTATGTAAGCGTGGAATCCAAGGTCGGAAACTTTGTTGACCTCAAAATTCATGGCGTCGGCTGTAAGAGCGATCACAGGGATGTGTTTGACCGCTTCGATTTGTTGCAATTGCTTGAATGCGGTCAAACCATCCATGCCGGGTAGATGGATGTCCATCAGAATCAAATCCGGGATGTTCTTTTGCGCGCTCAAGATCCCGTCCTCTGCATTTCCTGCCCATAGCAAATCGATATTGGATTTTATTAACAGTATTTGCCTCACCAGTTCCACATTGGCGGGAATGTCTTCAATGTAAAGAATCTGCTTTTTGCTGTTTTTAACTGATGCGGGTTCTTCTGCATCGAGAGATTTATCCTTTGCGTCGGTTTGTGTGATGTTGGCAGACAGAGGGAAGTCGATATAAAAATAACTGCCCCTGCCCGGCGCGCTTTGAAAGCCGATCGCCCCGTTCATCAAATTGACCAATTGTTTTGAAATGGTCAGACCAATTCCTGTCCCTTCTATTTGATCCTGATCAATGTCAAGACGCTCAAACGGTTTGAACAGCCGGTCTTGTTTTTCATGGGGGATTCCGGGTCCCGTATCGCGGATGCCAAGTCGAATTCTATTGGCTTTGGGTTTTTCATAAGAGACCACAACTGAACCGCCTTGTTTATTGTATTTGATCGCATTGGACACCAGATTCAACACCACTTGTTTCATGCGAAGCGGGTCCACTTTGACAAAATAATTTTCGTCAGGGATTCTCTCGTATTCGAGAGAGACGCCGCGCTGGTTAGCGAGAGGTCTTGAAATGGAAAAGACATTGTCAACCAGAGGCACTATGTCGATAAGCTCGAAGGTCAATTTCAAATTGCCCGATTCGACTTTCGATAAGTCGAGCACTTCGTTGATGAGTTCCAGGAGATGGTTTCCGGCAGAAATGACTTTTTGTATATTGTCCCTTTGAGTTTCGGTCAGATTAGAGCCGTCCATTTCCAGCAGTTGCGTGAAGCCCAGAATAGCGTTCATGGGCGTGCGCAGTTCATGGCTCATGCGGGCCAGGAATTCTGATTTGGCTCTGTTGGCCCGTTCCGCTTCCTCTTTTGCCAGACGCAATTGTTTGGTCCGGTTTTCTACGTTCAACTCCAGCGTTTGATTCAAGGCCAGAATCTTCTTTGATCCGACCCATGTTTTGAAGGACAAGAACAGGATGGCGATAATTAATAAATTGGTCAGGATGCCGGTAAACAGCACAACGCCGGGCAATATGTTTTTACCATGTTCAAGAAAAACAGGGTTTGGCCAAATATAGAGATCCCATTTCTGACCGAGGAAATTGATTTCTTCCTGCGCGCCATAGGGGGATTTTGAATAATCATCAAACTGCCGATCGTTGTTAAAAACCTCCATGCTATTGGAGAAAATAATTGAAAAATCTTCTACGGGAAATTTAAAAAGGATATTGCTGATCAGATCGTCAAGGTTAAAGGATGCGATCAGATAATCCTTCGTTTTATCCCCCATCATCAGCGGAATGATGACCACAAGATTTCTAGAATTGCTCCAGGTCGCAGAATGGATCAAGGTGGACTTGATATTGTTATTGGCCAGATTGATTTCTCGGTTCAGAAACGCTTGCATGCTGGCTTGATCCGCTTCTGATTTCTTTGTGACCTTCCACCGTTCGTTTAATTTCTGGTCGAATTGTCCTATTGAATCGAGCGTATTGAAATCGGCTAAAAAAGACTGCGCATCCAAAATCCAAAGCGACACGTGAGGACTTGTGTGCCCGGGCAAGGCGGTGTGATTTTTAATGCGCGCCGCCATTCGTTCAAGGGCGACGATTCCATTGGTGATTTCCGCCTTGAATTCCAAGGTGAATTTCTCCGCTTCCTTTCTGACCGTGGAGCGAATATTTTCATGTTCCTCGTTAACAAGCGCTTGCCAAAGAATCAGCGTGTATAGCTGGATCGCCAGGCAGAGGATGAAAGATAAAATGAAAAAACGCCGACGAACGTTTTTGGGGACTGAATCGAGGCTGGGTATGTCTGTATTCATTTCACGATGTCTGCAAAGCGCAATAAATTGGAACTGATTTTCAGGCCGGATTCCATCAGCCGACTGCGGTTGATATTAAGTTTCAAGCCGCTTGCGCCATAGGAAAAATAAATCATGCCGCCGCGATCAAAAAAATCAGAGGACTCTCCAATCGTCAATATGCTATTTGTGGCCCGTAGTATTTGTTGTGTAGAGATGTTACTGGAGGCAGAAACAAATACCATATGGCAATCATCCGCATCGGAATAGTCTTTGATTGCCTGAACAACAAATCCCTTATCTTTCTCTTCGATGTATTTAAGATGCCCGAATAATTCGTTTTGTTCAACGATGCATAGCATGTAAGGCTTATTTGAAGGAGGTTTCTTGCTCTCCGGCCAGGAAATATAACGTAGCAGTTTATAGATGAAGACGGCTTTGGTTTTGTTTTTCAGTTCACTCTCTGTCGCTAAGGCGTGTGAAGACAATACGGAAAAGGAATAGATAAGGATATAGAGGGAAAGCCAAATGAATTTTCGTTTGTTCTTCATAATCGTTACCAGATCAGAATTTCAAAACGATTTGGCCGAACGCCCCGATACCGCTATGGATGGGGATCGTGTTAATGATACCTCTGATGACTTCGGGGAAATAAATATCTTCATCAAGTAAGTTGTCGACGTATAGATTGAGGCGGACATCGGGCCAGCCCCCAGGAATCATTTTTTTAGGAACGTCCATCGATGCGTTGAGAGTGAGTAGATTGTAGGCTTCGGCCTCTGGGTTGACCCGGCGCGCACTGTTGATTCGTTGCGCGTCGCTGAAGTGACTGTTGAACAGGCCGACCGAATAGCCTTGGGGAGATTGATAGAGAACGCCTGCTTTCGCCATGAAATTGGAGATGCGCCCGACATCGGGACTGCCTGAATCGTTTTCATTGACCTGATAGGACAGCGACCCGCTGAATTCCCATTCCCGCTCCGGTTTCAACTTCCATTCCCATTCGACGCCCTGATAATGCACCTTCTCCCCATTTCTTGGAGTTACAGCCGCGCCGGAAGAGACCAGTTCTATCGTGTCTTTTTGTCGACTGTCGTAATAGGTCAGAGCGGTGAAGAGATTGCTTTTTTTGTAGAAAATCTGGGCGTCAAAGGTTTTGATGGTTTCGGGGCGAAGCGACTCGTTGCCTATAAAGCTGGCTGTGAAGACTTTCAATTCTCCCGCAGTGGGCGAGCGAAACGCTTTGGAGTATAGCGTTTTGACGCCAAGCTCCGGGGTGATATGCCATACTGCGGCAAAGCGGGGCGAAAGGTCGTAGTCTACTTTTCGCACTTTGTTCAACTGAAGGCCGACCAGCAGATTCAACGATTTGAATACATCGTAATCTGCTTGTGCATAGAGGCTGTGTTCGTTCACCCAAAAAGTCCGGCCCACGCCCGGGTCGTCTCCCAGGCGTTTGTACACGCCTCCCGCAAGAAGGTTGACCCGGTCGAACAGTTTGCCGCGCACCGCTCCTTCCACATGCATATTTTCAGAAAGAAAATCGGTGTCGGTTGAGTTCACCAGATCCATTAAATTGTAGGTGAAGTTCCAGGTGGCCTTCCAGTTTTGCGTCAATTCCTGTTCGTATTGAAGGTCGAACATACTGCGGCGGATTTCGTAGAGGTGGCTGATCGGCCAGTTCGGCGTGGAACCCAGATTCTGTCGCGCGTCGTAAAGCGAAGCCCCGGTAAAGGTGAATCCGTTCTTGCTCGCATGCGCCACCATGCCGTGGGTTTTCTGATTGAGACTCGTCGTGTTGTTGACGTTGTTTTCATCCGTCATGCTGAAACGCCAGCCCTCGGCGTCGGCAACGTTGCCGGAAACCATATAGTCCCAGTCGTCTTTCTTGCCGCTGACAATGCCCGCCGCCGTTTTCGTGTCGAAAGAGCCGTATCCCGCCTGAAAGGCGTTCGCTTCTTCGGACTCGGAATTTTTCAGGATGATGTTGACCACGCCAGAGAAGGCGCCGGTGCCATAAAGGGCAGAACCCGGACCGCGAATGATTTCGATCCGTTCAATTGCATTGAGAGGAAGCGTCGAATAGATGGGAATATTGAGACCGCCCGCAACGTTTTCCCGCATCGGTCGACCGTTGAGCAGGAACAACACATGCACGTCTTGAAAGCCAAGCGTCTGCCCGCGTATCGACGTCACGCTGTTCATGCCCGCCGCCGTGCCGTAGCCGTAAACGTTGGGCAGGCGCGACAGAAGGTCCATCAAATTGTTGGCGCCATAATTTTTGATATCTTTCGCCGTGATAACCGTGATGATCCCCGGCGCATCCGAGAGCTTTTCATCCTGCTTGGAGGCGACCGTTACCAGCAAGTCCTCAAGGTCCAACTCCATCAAAGCGTCTAATTCCTCGTCAACGACCTTGGAAGCGTTGCTGTTTGCGACGCGGGTGTCGTCAATAGATTCTGCAAAGCCCTTGTGAGGGGCGACGCCATCCAGCCACTGCAGGAATAATAGAAGGGCAATAATGTTTAACAACCGTTTTGAAAAAACCATTCATTACTCTCAGATTATTTAGAAGAACAGTTAAAGCCGCTCAGGGCCGATAAACCTCTTCTTTCACGGGGTCGAGGAAATCCATCGACGCGTAGAAGCCTCGTCGTAGAATTATATCCGCACTCTCTATGATAAACCGATAAGCGATTCAAAGCATAGGATTTATAGTCTGATTTTCTGCATGAAAGCGGAAGTCCCCGTAAGTATTGAGGAAGTAGGCGTAAAAGAAGAGGGAGGCGCAAGAGACATTCGATCTCCTTTACCGGATAAAGCGCTAAATTCTCAATCATACCGATTTTGTACTATGATAGAGGCAGGCGAAACTCAATCGGCGGCGATGATGAAATGCCCTCAATGCAAAACAGAACAAGACAGCGCAGACACCTGCGTCACCTGCGGGATCGTCTTCGCGAAGTATTGGGAGGTGCAGGAACGAAAGAAGAAAGAGCAAAAAGAAGCGACATTCGCCAGTCTGCCGCCTCCGTCAAAAGACAATCGGGACGGGCTTCTTTTCTACTCAGGCCTTGCCGTTTTCATTGTCTCCGTCAGCGCTCGCGTTCATTTCGCGCCGCAATTCCCGTCATCGCTGGATATTTATTTCAGATTGCTCATGTTGGCGACGATGGGTTGGCTCGCTTTTTGGATCGTGCCGCGCATGGCGGCGTTCCTGAAACGCTTTGAGAAAGATCGCGGGTCGGAAGGACAAGGCCTGCAAGGCTTCAGCCTCTATCATAAGAAAGCCATCTTTATATTTTTTGCGTTAGGAGCGGTGATGCTCTATTTCCTTGCAGGCGCCCTGCTCAGCGGAAGCGTCGAATGCTTCGCGGGAAGAAACAGGACCTGCCACGAAATCTACGACTCCATCAACGAACCCGGCGCCTACTGGATTTCTACGATGATACATTACGGAGTCAGCCTGTTCACTGTCACGATAGGCTATATGGGTGTCCTTCTAAGAAGGGGGCGAGAGTAAATCCGGCAATATTTGCAGCCCCGGCTTAACGGCTGATAAGAAGAGTTGGAGTTGTTTTACACATACTTGACGACGGCTTCGCCTTCGATCAGCGTTTGCCCCGCATCGTTAACGCAGAGGCTGCGCAGGGTGATGATGGGTTTGTCTTCGCGGATTTTTATGATTTCGACCGTAGCGGTGACACGGTCGCCGATGAACACGGGGGCTTTAAAGCTCAGGCTTTGTCCCAGGTAGATGGAACCTTCTCCCGGCAGTTCCACCCCGACAAGCGCGGAGAACAGGCTGGCGACCAGCATGCCATGTACGATACGTTTTCCAAAAACCGTTCCGGCGGCGTATGACTCGTCCAGATGGATCGGGTTGACGTCTCCAGAGAGTTGAGCGTAGTTGACGACTTCTTCTTGCGTAAATACTTTAACGAGAGAGGCTTTGTCGCCGATTTTAAGATTCTTCTTCATGACTGGTTCGGTTGTTTGCCTGAAGGATTAACTGAATCGGGAGATGGCCGAGCGAACCGCATTGCTTAAAGAGCCCCAGGCGCTTTCTACCCCTTCTTTCAGGTCTTCCCAGGCCTCTTCGCTGGCTTCTTTCAATTCATTGAGTTTGTCCTGTGCAGACTTTTGCATGCCGCGAATTTCTTCGATCTCTTTGTAATATGCCAGTTTCGCCTCTGCTTCCGCCTTGTCGGCTTTGGCTTTGAGCTGGTCGATTTCCGCGCTCCAATCGTCTAACTGGGCCTGTAATTTGTTTTGAAACTCTTCTTTTTTATCCATGTCATTTCTCCCTGGTATTGTCGAGGCCTTATTGAAGGCTTTTTGGTTTGTACAATGTGGATTCGATTTTGAAGCGTTACTTTTCCCTTGTTTCTTCCAAACCCTCTTTGAAAGCTTTTTGGTTTTGGACAATGTGGATTCGATATTGAAGCGTTACTTTTCCTTTGTTTCGTTCAAACCTTCTTTGAAAGCTTTCTTGGTTTTGGACAATGTGGATTTGATGTTTCCGTAAGCGCTCCCCATATCCTGCTTGAGTTCTTCCCACGCATCCTCGCCTCCTGCGCTCAAGGCATCCAGTTTTTGTTGGGCGCTTTTCTGAAGCATTCGTACATCTTCGATCTCTTTATAATATTTCACCTGGGCCTCTGCGCTAACGCTTTCAGATTTTGCTTTGAGTTGTTCGATTTGCTTTTCCCAGGTTGCCAATTGATCTTTCAATTTCTTTAAGTGATCGCTTTTCGAAGTCATTTTTAATCTCCTTTCTTCAGCAGTAAGGCCATTTTCAAATCTTCTGAGATAGGGATCGGGCCGATCCATTGCTCCAGCATCGAGCGCATCAATTCCGGTCCAGAATCCGAAAACTTTTTTTCACCGTTGATATAAAAAACAGTCGAACCCCCAGGCTGATAAGTGAAGGTCAAGAGGTCGTCCTGACCCAGTTTGAAGAATTGCTTTTTAAAACGATGATAGAGCTTGTCGGAAATTTCCGGCTGGATCGCCTCCCGCCACGGGTCGGGAACCTGGTCGGGAAGCTCGGCAATCAAAACCCGAATGCGCACCGCGACCGGGCGCTGGAGTTCAAGGATCGACACAAGATCAGCCTCATCATGTTGCAGGTAAATCGAGCACTGATACAGATCCATGAACATGCGCGAGCGCACGCCCGAAGAATGAAGGTCCCAATTTGCGTCTTCAATAGAGATCGAGGCCGGAGGATTCTCGCGAGCCAATCCCTCGTCAGGCAGTAAGAAGAATACGAGGAAGAAGCATCCGGCAAAGAAACCGAATGCATTTTTCAAGAAACCCTTGGGAACGCTTATCATAAAAAACCTTTTCCAGCCAAACCGCGCAGTTTTTCATCCACGCGAGGAGGCAAAGATACGTTTTATCAGAGCTATTGTAGCCTATTCTATGACCGCTCGGGAATTAAACGCTCAGAGAGTATTGGCGGGCCAAATCAAGTCGGAAAAACTAGAACTCAATGGATTTAATTGAGGGAAGGTTATATTTAAAAAGTGACATTTAATATTTTAAAAAGCCGTATCAAGCTCAACACCTCGGCTAGACAAAAAATCAACTATGTCAGAGAAAAATTCAGCCGTAGCCTTTCCACCGGAAGTTTTATGGATTAGATGGTCAACTGAGAACTTATAATGTTGAGCTTTTCGCGGATTATAGAATCCTGCCTTCTTCCACCGTCTTTGTCCAGTCGAATACTGCAAAGCCAAATATATTAGAAGTTGCTTTATGTCCTTTCCTGATATGTTTCTTGAGACTGTCTTTATTTCGTAAAGCGTGTCACCTACGGATAGATCGGCTTTACACCTACCCAAAAAACCTGCCCCTACAATTGTGGGGCTAAATTCAATATCATCGGAGCCTAAATGCTCCAGAAAGTATTCATACTGTTCAGCTAGGTCGATTGATTCAGTAATTTCATCCTCGTTAAGTACAATTTTGCCTTCTTCGTTTTTATACTTTTGCAGGAACTTAATAGACTTCTCATACGGTTCTATTATGCAATTGGGTTCCTGTCTTAAAATTTCAACTCCATAAGATTTATCATGCGTCCATTTTGCAATCTGAAAAGAAAATTCTGCTACTAAGTCATGCTTTTCTACATCCTTGCCAATAGGTATTCTTTGCATTTTTGAGTGAGCGTATTCAGTAAGATCATCCATACTGGCCTCATTAAATACACGGACAAATGAAGGTATTAGTAAAGGTAGTGATTCGTTCCAAAATCCTTTAAACTCACCCGCTATATTTTTTTCTGATATCATATTGGAAACTTCTTTGCATTTTGAAGTCTTTTTGAATACCAGCCTCTAATAAGGATATCCATTTCACTCCAAGTTTCTTTAATATGTGTTCTCCAATGTTTACCTTCATCGCCAAGTGAGTACGAGGCAATAATAAGCGCGCGCTTTTCCCACACTGTATACCCTCCGTAGTGGCCTTTGATATCTGTCAACCAATAATGACAATCCCAACTTGCCATAACCATTATCACTTGACGCTTGATTAGCGACTTTGTGGTTTGATCAAAAATATCGATTAAAATTTCTTCCTTAGGTAGTGAGCGTCGTCTTGACAGAGCTTGGATAAAATAACTGATATTTAAATCGACGCCAAGTAAGTGTGATTTAGATTCATATAATAGTGCTAGTTGCTGATCGATAAAGTCTTTCCCATCCTCAGGAATATCATCATATACTCCCCTAATGGCTCTCATAACCAAAACAAAAACGGGAGACAAAACGAAAAGATTGTCATCTTTAAGTAAAGTACATAGTGCGCCGTACTTTTCCTGAGGTTCTAGTGCATATATGGCATTAATTGCTTGTTTTGTAACAGTTGAGTCAATTGTTGTTTTTGATACTTCGCGTCCCAATATCCCTATTATATCTACGTCTTTTACAGCAGATTTTAAGGCCTCGTAATCCTCATCAGCAGTGTCGGAATAAGGATCATATCTCAGGGAAATATTTAGCAACTTCTGCTCTTCTTCAGCCAATGGATCGGTTTTATCCGCAGGATCGAGGAGCTGCGCGGTCTCTCTAAACTCATCCGTTGTAATAATTTTTGTTTTTTTCTTCTGAAGAGAAAGTCCTTCGTTATGGAGTTTCTCTGAAAGAAGCACAATTAATTTATATGCATCAGACTTATTTGCGCAAAATATGGAATAGTCATCAGCATATCTACAAAAGGTAATATTTCTTCTCTTTAATTGCAGGTCAGTTGTTACAAGGGCTAGCTCAGCTAAAATTCTTGATGCAGGGCCACCAACAGGCAGCCCATAAGAAACATTTTTTGAGAATGATGATAACAAATCCATTATCCTCTTTGGTATTTCTCCTACACTAGAAAGCCTTTTAAGTGCATTTTCTATGCGATGATGATAAATGCGCGGATAGAAATCGGCAATATCCGTAACTACCACGAACTGGTAGTTATCGCTTAGCTCTATCCCTTTCTTTTTATAATCTTGCCATGTACTAGGTTTGAAAAGCTTTGCGTTGGCATCATCCCATTCATAGCGATATGAAAATACCGTTTCCTCATCCAATGGAATTCTTTCCTCCTCAATCTTATCGGCAATGGAAATAACCAAAGCTAAATAATATACATTCCAGAATGGTTCTATTTGAGTAGCCCACCTGAATCCCGTATAACCGACTTGAGTGAGTGTCTCTAATGTTGCAGGCGGTGTTTGCGCAATATAGCTATCAAATTTAGCGTGCATATTCAGTAAGAGCTTTTTGCACTCCATTGGATTATCAAAAAAAACGTGAGTTTCGAATGGAATGGGAAAAATATCCGTGTCGCCGTGTTTTGCAACGTTTTTCAAGGCTAATTCAATTGCTTTTTCAATTTCCATTAAATACCTTATCCCTATTTATTAGCAATATTCTGAGTATTACAATTCAAAAATCTTTTGGTATTCTTTAACCCGAATTTTACCTGCTTCTATAAGGGAATTAAAGAACGTTTAGATTTTGTAGGTCTTATATTAGTGAAAATCTAAAAACCTTATTGATGAAATGAAGTTCTGAAACACTTTGTTTGTACCAAGTGTTTCTGGATTCCACCGGCATTGATTAGTTTTACCTGTATCCTTGGATGTAGCGAGTTGATGATAAGGCGAATATTTTTTGCGTGCAGATTGTTGACGATTGAACCCATGTGGGCAATAGCGGTAATTCGGCGGGAAGGTCTTGCTCGTAAGGCTTTGGAAAAATGGAGCCAACGCGCGGATTTGAACCGCGGACCTACTGATTACGAAACGAATTTCGACCTGTTTGAAGGTTTTTGAAGAAGTTTGATGTTGTTCTAATAGACTTTTAAATATAAATAGTTAGTTGACTTTTTATTGGACCTTCTTTTAGACTGCCAGAGTGAATTTGAACTCGGGTGTCTACATAGTGTCTACAAAATCGAGAAATCAGAAGGTCAAAATTACCAAAACGATCATCGATCGTGTTGCGATTCCTCGTGAAGGACAAGCCTTCCTTCGAGATTCCCTCCTTCAAGGTTTTGGAGTAAGAATCACCTCATCCGGAACCAAATCTTTTATTGTTGAAAAAAGAATAGGTAGCAAAATTCGCAGAATGACCTTGGGGCATTTTGGAGAATTAACTGCTGAACAGGCAAGGCGACAAGCTCAAAAATTGCTGGGTGAAATTGCTCAAGGGATCGATCCTGTTGCTGAAAAGAAAAAACAAAAACAAGTAGCCATAACTCTTGTTGAGGCATACCAAGAGTTTATAAACGCCAAGAAAAATTTGAAAAGGCACACGCTTTACGATTATGAGCGAATGTTTAATGTGGCCTTTTCTGATTGGCATAAGAAACCAATCACAGGCATTACAAAACCCATGATAATAAAGCGACACAGGGAGCTAGGAGAGAAGAGAGGGCATGCTTATGCCAATGGAGCCATGCGGTTTTTGAGGTCTTTTTTGGGTTATGTGAAAGTCACCCAGCATGATGATAGCGGACGGTCAATTCTCTATGAAAATCCTGTTTTGATATTGACTGATACACGCTCCTGGTATCGTCAACATAGAAGGCAGACAGTGATTAAAGCGCATGAGCTTCCTGCATGGTTTGATGCAGTTCTTTCTCTTAAAATGCCTGAAAACCCCGATTCAACTCATGTCATAGCAGACTATTTACTATTTTTATTATTCTCCGGTCTTAGAAGGCAGGAAGCGGCTCAACTGCTTTGGGAGAATGTTGATCTTAAAGATGAAACTTTGTTAATCCCAGACCCCAAAAATCATGAGCCTTTAAACTTACCATTATCTAGTTTTTTGGTTAAAATTTTGAATGAGAGAAAAAAACTGGCTGTGAATGAGTATGTTTTCCCCGGAAAGGATGGTCGGGGATATTTAATAGAGCCAAAACGTTCAATCAAAAAGGTAATAGAACAATCAAAAGTTCATTTTATAATTCACGATTTGCGAAGAACTTTTATTACAATTGCTGAGAGCCTTGAAATATCTCCTTATGCAATCAAAAGGCTGGTAAATCATAAAATGAACAACGATGTGACTGCAGGGTATATTATTTCTGACATAGATAGGTTGCGAAAGCCCATGCAAAAAATTGCAGATAAATTACTGGATGCTTCAAACAGCAATGGGCAAAAGAAGATGATTTTCTTGGAAGAAAGAGTCCCGGTAGCCGCCTCTTTTTTGAAGTCGGCTGAGATTGTTTGAAAATGTTGGAGGTTGTTTGATCCCGCCTAATTATTCCTTCCGATTCCCGCCATTTAATGTGCATTCAGTTCTCTTAAGTTTCATAATAATCAAAATAGTAGATGGAAAGTCGAATTGAATTGTTGAGGAAATAGAAATATTTTTTACATCCTATAATTTCCAATAACTATTTAATTATATGCCGGTTGCGCTTTCTCGCTCCCCGCTCTTGTTCATTAAAATTACAATGCATGTTAATTATTTGTTTGATTTTCACTGTAAATCTATTAATATGTCGGACAGTTGGTTGTCCTGATTGAAATGCTTCTGGGTTTAAACGTCAAAATGAATCCAGAATCAGCTCTAGAAGAGCAAGAAATTGGGGCATGCCTAATGAGGGCAGACTCAATTTTTGCTCTTTTTCACATTCATTTTTAATCGATTTTGGGAGAAAACCATGCAAGTAGAGCAAGACAGATTATTGACCACTAGGGAAGCTGCAAAATTTTTGAACGTTAGCGAAGCATTTCTTGAACGGGACCGATGGGCAGGGGCTCGCATTCCATTTGTAAGAGTGGGGGCGAGGGCAGTTCGATACGAACTCTCTTCTTTGAAAGCTTATGTCAAAGCGGGAATCCGGCAATCGACTAGTGATACTGGTCGGGCCGGTAGAAATTGAGGTGGATGATGGAAAGCTTAATTGAAGCCACGATGAAAACGAATGCTGCGTTTGAGATTTCTATTTCTAGAGTTTCAAATACGTTTGATAAAAATCCAAAACCAGACTCTCTGTCTTGGGGAGAATTTTGTAATGAATTAAAAAATCCAATTAAAAGCAATATTTCATTTGATGAATATCATAAGTTAAATCCGAATGATATTGGCGATAAAGCGAAAAGAAATAAAGCTAAAAATGGTCCTGGCTGGATCCCTGGACTTTTTAAGTCAGAACTAGAGAGAACAAATAATAACATTGATCGTATAACTGCAATTGCACTTGATTTCGACAATGGAGAAATCAGCAAGCAATTAATTCAAACGAGATTACATGAAGTTGAATTTTTCGCTCATACAACATTTTCACATAGTCCTGAAAAACAAAAATGGAGGGTTGTCATTCCATTTGAAAAACCAATTGAACCAAATCAATTAGGAAAGGTTTTTAACTATTTCAATTCAATTTTTGATCACAATTTAGATCAATGCAGTAAAAAACCCGCTCAATTATATTTCCTTCCCAGATGCCCTTTTGATGCTGAGTTCGATAGTTTTTTAAATGAAGGAAAATTGTTTAATCCCGAAAGTATTTATCTATCAGAGGATAGGACAATTCGAACGAAAAATGATTCGTCCAAACCAAATCGCATTTCATCTAATGAACTTCCTATTTCTTGTAAGGACGGAGAGCGGCACGAGGTATTTCTGCCTGCTGTTGGAAAATGGCTTAAAAGCGGGTATTCCTTTGACAAAATTTTAAAGCTTGGAAGAGAATGGAATAATCAGAACATTGATCCTTGGTCGGATGAAGTTTTGATATCAAAAATTGAAGGTATTATTCTTTCTGATCAAAAAAACAATCCAAAACGATATGAGCCGAAACTCTGGGGTGAAATAGATATTCCAGAGGGATTTAACCTATCGTTTGATGGTGTTTTTCAAATTTCATTTGATGATAAGAAGCCTGATTTGAAAATAGCTAGCCCTTGTTGGGTTTCTGCAAGAACGAGAAATATAGAAAGTAAATCCTGGGGGGTATTGGTCGAATGGATTGATAGCGATAACAAACATCATAAGCAGTCGATACCCAAAGAACGGTTTCACGAAAGTGGAAATAAACTAGCTCAAGATTTAGCGTCTCAAGGTCTGGATATCATTCCCGGGAACGAAAGGAATTTTTTAAAATATTTAGGACAATTCAAACCTGAATCAAGAATAACCTGCGTTCCTCAATTAGGTTGGCTAGAAAATCCAAATGGACGACTTACCTATGTGCTACCCAACCAAGTTATAAGTAGTAACGCAAACGAGGACTGCATTTTTCAGCCAGAAAAACATAGCCCCTCAGCCGCTACTATTAAATCAAAAGGCACACTTGAGGACTGGCAAGAAAACATATCCTACCTAGCTCAAGACCATCCCTATCTAATTTTTTGTCTTTGTGTTTCCTTTGCAGGCCCATTACTCAAGGCCGCAGGCTTAGAAGGAGGCGGATTCCATTTATACGGGCGTTCATCCCACGGGAAAACGACCGCCGCTCAATTATCCGCTAGTGTCTGGGGCTGTGGGTCTGATCCATCGGAAGCCGCAAAGCTGGCCTATGTTCGAAAATGGAACACCACTCATAATGGATTAGAAGCCTTAGCTGCTTCTCATAATGATGGGATATTAATCCTAGATGAAGCAGGAACCTGTAACGCGAAAGACTTTGGAAAAGTCATTTATGATGTTACTGGAGGGCAAGGTAAGGTTTCCTTGGATGCAGATAGAGGCATCAGAGAATCCCGTTCCTGGCATATTTTGCTCTTATCTACTGGGGAAATTTCTGCCCAACAAAAAATTGAAGAGGAGGGAAAGACTGCTAGGGCAGGGCAAATTTTAAGGTTAATGGATATCCCAATACAAGGTGGGGTTTTTGATCTAGATCATCGGAGAACAGCAAGCCAACTTGCAATGGAGATTAAAAAAGAATGCTCGAATTATTACGGAACTGCTGGTCCAGCTTTTATTAAATTAATAATTAACCGATTTAAAAATTTTGGGTTACTCAAAAGGTTTATCAAAGATGCATTTGAAACAGCAAATTCCGAATTAGAAATTAAAGGTCTTGAACCCGAGCAAGCCCGGGCTTTACAAAGATTGGCTTTAGTTAAGGTAGCAGGGGATTTGGCTGTTGAACTTGGCATTCTTCCATTTGAAAAGGAAGACATCAAAAATGCAATTATTCACATAAGAAATACTTGGCTAAAAGGCCAAGATAGTCAATCCTATTCAGCTAGAGGGATAAATGTAGTCAAAGAATTTATAGTAAGACATCAAAGTAGATTTGAGGATTCCAGCAACAGTGAATCTTCCCAGATTAGAGACTTGATCGGATACTTCGATAAAGATGAAAATATATATCTTTTCACAACTGATGGTTTTAAGGAAGCGTGCAAAGGATTAAATTATAAAGAAATTCTAGAAGATTTGAGAAAAAAAGGATTGCTCCGAATCAACGAAGGGCATCGTTTTACATATAAAAAACAAATTTCTGGAATTGGCAGATTTCGATTTTACGCTATTGATAGCTCAATCTTGGAATACGAAGATGATATATCCACACAAAATAGTGGGACAGTTGGGCAGTAGCAGGTTTATAAATAAATTAGAAGGTCTTAGTGAAAAGCCTCAGTGGGACTTGCGGGGTATCTCTGTCCCCGCGCCCCAGGTTGATTTGTGAAATAGAAATTATAATCAATTTGTTCTATTTGATCTGCCCCAGCGTCCCATTAGCCTCGCAAATAATAACCTTTCTTAAGAAAAATGCAGAAGGCGTAATGCCGCACTTTAGCAGCATCTTTAATTAGCTATTTGGGCTAATTACGCTTTACTAGCAATAACGCATCTGGGGAAGTGGAGTTTTTTTCAACATAGTTGCGAATTAAAATCCTGTTTGATGCGATGATGCCAAGCCACTTCTCACTCCATGATTTATAAGCTTGCCATGAATAGCCAACATAAGTTTCTTGGCTCATGGAGTTCATTGATTTAAGGGTGGCATTCAAATATATACTTTCAATTGTTGTTCCCTTTAGCTCAAGTATGTTCGCAAGATAAATTAACCATTCTGCAAGATGGGTATATTGATCCCATGCATGATTCTCACATGTTAGTTTAATTTTCATCTCAATTACTTTACCTAAGGCGGCTACAATACTTTTATCATCGATACTCTTTCCAATTGCCGCGATCGATAATATAATTTCGTAAAATGAATTCTCATTTCTCACGTAACTTTCACTATAAATTTTATTCTCAATAATAACTTTTTTAATGTTTGATATTGAGGGTTCTACTTTGCTACGTGCGCTGTCAAGGGTGGCCTCCAATTTTTCAAAGAATTGATGGACAGAGATCTCATCCATAACCCGAATGCCATAGCAATGAGAGTAGTAATCTTTAACGTGCTTATTAATAGCCGTTCTGGATATGAAAATTATGTTAGAGCTAATTACATGATTTTTTGAAAAACCCTTATAGTTGCTAAGAATAGACTTGAGATTATTGTCGCCTAATGAATACCCTAAAATGACAACGCAATTTTCGTGAAGGATGGTGCTTAACTTCTTAGAGAAATAAGATTCACTATTTATAAACTGAAAATAATCATTAGAAGTAACTACCATATTAACAGGTGAGTCTACCGACCCATGTACGTGATACACTTTCACACGAGCTTCCGAACGAGGTATTGGCAACCCAGGAGATAATGAGTAGCAGTCTCCTTCTCCAGAGAGAGTTTCAATCAGCTTGTCATAATTAGTTGAAATAACTGTAAAGGGCCAAGCCGTTAGGAATTTGGCTATTGAAGAATTATCGCCCTTCAATTTAATAGTCTTGATTAAAGCAGCTATTTCTTCATGAATTGATTTACCATTTTTTTCTAGTTCAATAGAGATTACTTGCGCCGCCTCTTCTAAACTCAAAGAATTAACTTCACCATTAGGGAAAAGTCCAGCTTTAAGCTCTTCGGGCTTGTCAGTTAAATCGCACATTGACTCTAATAACCCTTTCCAACTGGGGGCCTCGTTTTCAGAAATGGCTTTAGAGAAACCTGTTCCTGTAAACAAACAGAGGCTATTCGAAACAGCTGCATAGGCGATTTCAAAAAACGGACTCAATTTGTATTTTCCTTGGTAAAGTTTTTATCATCAGTAAACAAGCTGCAGACATTCAGGGGAACTATTTGCTTGCTTATCGGTTTTTTCTTTGGAGGCTTTTAAATATCTCAATAAAATGAATGGGCAATTCTTATTCTAACGCTCCTAGACTTATATGCTGTAAATTATCTAGATAATAAGAAATTGAAAATTCTCATCACTTTTATATAAGTAATAGACAACAAAAGCATCTATGTTGTCCAAAAATCTCTATTTGGTATCTCATAATCTCTGCTGCTCCAAAAAGCTTCGAACTCACCATCAGACGTAGAGGGAAACTCTGCAACGATTTCGTTTGCAAGCCGAGTTAAAACTAAATTGTTCAACTTTTCGGCGCAGTGACCTCGGAGCGCGCGTTCGTACCAATCAATTAATTCGCTCTCTGTTACGACAGATTGAATGCGCCCACCAACACCAAACTGCCGCAATACTGAAACTAATGTATCTCGGTCGCAATCCTTACAAACAATAACAATTCTATCTGCTGAAATCCCGGTAGAAATACTTTCTGCCATAGCGGAAGTTAATGAGAGGTGTTTTATCTGAATGGCTAATCCAAAATTTGCCCACATATCCAAGCCTCTATCTGCAGCATTAGTTACTCCTACCCTATATACATGCGGACGGAAGTTAACCTCTGGCTTATCTGGGGTTAATGTTAGGATTTTTTCGGCGAAATCAGAGAATTCTTCCAAGATTTGATTACTTTCAACTCTTACACCTATCTGCGCATCCAGTGAATCTAATAAACTTGAGAAAAGAGCATAAACTATAATTTCAAATATTTTATCAATGCTACGAGCAAGCCCAGGTTCTCTCCTAAAACTTTCTAGGAAATCCTTTAGATTAAAGTTTTCAGGGGTTGCATCTCTTACTAAATCGAGACCGTTCGACATTTGTAAATAGCGAGTATGAAATGCATCATAAATATAGGCTTCCACTGCCCCGGCCTTTGCGCCGATACCAGATTCATTTGCCCGCCCTAAGATTACTAGAACTTCTGGAGGCACTGCATTCGATTCAAAAAGGTTATCTTGGAACTTTGCAGAAGAGGTAGACTTGCGCCCTAAAAATTTTGCGCAAATCTCATCGCGCCATCGGCGCGATTGGGTACGGTAGGTTTCTATTTTGGCTAAACTAATATCCTGATAGACGCGAGAGCGGTACAAGATTTCTGCAATTTGAATCGGCTTATAAAGGTGTACTCGTGCCTTTTTTATTATGATATCTAGTTGTCCTTTTGCAATTTCTAGATCCACGTCAGGCACTTATTCTTCCCTCTTCCCATATAAGGATCATTTGCTCCTGATTGTGTCTTTTGGGGGCTCGAGTACGCAACGCTTCTATCATATTTTCTGCTACAGCTTGAATCAAAGGAACCGTTACGGAGTTTCCAGCTTGTTTTCTGAGTTGGGTGTAGCTAACAACAATTTTGAAGCTATCTGGGAATCCCTGTAGGCGAAGCATTTCTCTAGCTGAGAGCCGCCGCCGCCCATTTACCAGTAAGTAGCTATAAGATGCACCAGCACGCAAAGCACAGGAATAAGGCAGTGCTGAAATATTTCCAGATTTATTTTGGTGCCAAATCGAAGGATAGTCAGGAATATTTTTGCAAAGATCAATGCGGCTTTGTTGAATTTTTTTGGAAGCAAAAAGCGAGGGGTCAACCATGGAATCCTCTTCCAAAATATTTGCGAGCGGTGGATAATTATGAGTCCCTTTTGGCCATGTAAAATCTATTTTTTCTCGGAATCCTACAATAATTATGCGTTCTCGCTTTTGTGGCACTCCAAAATTCAAAGCATTGAGGACCTTTGAGTAAACGGTATAACCTTGGGCGCGTAATCTTTCCATAATAACTTTAAAAGTACGGCCTCCATCATGCCCAACTAGTTGCTTGACATTTTCTAATAAAAACGCCTTGGGTTTTTTTGCCTTAATGATTCTTTCAATATCAAAAAAAAGAGTCCCCCTCGTATCAGCAAAACCTTGTCCTTCGCCCATAATCGAAAATGGTTGACAAGGAAATCCTGCAAGTAAAACATCATGCTCAGGAATATTATCTTCATAAATTTGGGTAATGTCACCGTTAGGCTTATCCCCAAAGTTCTCAAAATACATTTGTTGGGCGTACTTGTCCCATTCAGAGGTAAACACACACGTCCCACCAAGTCGATCAAATGGGATTCGAATTCCTCCGATCCCTGCAAATAAATCAATAAATTTAAATTTGTTCCAATTCATAGATTAATGATAATTACTGCGATCATAAATAATAGAAACATTTAGTCTTCGATACATAAATAATTTTAACATATTTTAAATGACTGAGGATCTATAGCTCACCATCCACAATGCGCCACATATAAAGAGCCAAAAATGATCGATATGGGGAAAACAAACCTGCTCCTTCCTTTGCTGTCACTTCTCCTGATTCACCTATAAACTTCTTAAATGTCTTTTGTACGGCAATATCCCCTTCAGGCCAAATATTTAAATCCTGGAAATAAAATAATGAAGTCATTTCTGCCGTCCATGGCCCGACACCCCAAATTTTTGTCAGGTGTGCCGAGCGAGCTTCGGTATCCAATCTCTTGAAAAAAGCATCAGATAGCTGATTCTTCTCATGGGCGTTTCTTATGTGAATAAGGGTTTTTATTTTATTTCTGGATACCCCGCATTTTTGTATGGACCTAAAGTTATCCTCGCAAAAGAAGTTTGGTATCTGGTTCTGGTTTTCACGGACTGCCGCCTCAATACGGAGCCAAATACAAGTCGAGGCCCTCGCGGAAAGTTGTTGACCCACGACAGCCCTAGAAAGAAATTGAGCTACGCCCCCTTTTCTACGGTCAGGAATGTTTAATGGACCAATGTCTAGCAAGGCATTCTGGAGAGACGGAGAAAATTTGCCAGCAATTTTAGCAAACTGCTTATGCAGCTCAGGACTCATTAAAGGTGGCTTCATTTTTGGCTTTCTTAATTGAAACTAGCTGTCTATATTGTGTCTACAAAAACAAAAAGGTGTCACGATTGAAATCGTAACACCTTGAAAAAATGGAGCCAACGCGCGGATTTGAACCGCGGACCTACTGATTACGAATCAGTTGCTCTACCCCTGAGCTACGCTGGCATTTTTCCTTATGGGTACCGAGGGACCGGCTATTAAAACGTGTTTCATTTCAAAAATCAACTGATATCTTTGTTTTCTTGTCGCTTTCTTTCCTGGCCCATATTTCCCTTCATGTTTGCTCCGGTTTGACCGTTAGGTTTTATATGTTTGGAGGTCTTTACCAGTTCTAATCTTTCACCGGAGTGTGACATGGATGCTGCTTTGGTTCGGGACAATCGCGCCCGCAAATCGCCAGGAACGGCGAAAATTTCTTCGGATGCGTCGGGGCCTTTCATGCTCGATGCGACTTTGCAATCGAGTTTGTCCAATGTGGTTTTCGGGGTTCGTGAGAACCCGAATCGACTGCTTGCGGAAAATATTCTCGAAAAATTGAGCGCTCATCTCAATATTTCCAGTTTCCCGGAGGCGGAGGCTTTGGCGCTTGTGAAGGACAACGACCCGGCTACGGTGGCGTGTCAACTGGGCCGCATGTTATCTCTGTTCTTCGAAAAATTCCTGAAAAAAAACAAGGGCGTCGATTCTCAACTGGCGCTGAATGAATATCTCGTCACAGCTTTGCATGCAGTGAACGAGGGCTTTTGCGAAACGAAGGAAATCCTCTCTGCTTTCGGTTCGATCTCCGAGCATTTCGAGCGGAACCTGGACCGGATCTATTCTTCCCTGCTGGATGAAATGGATGCGTCGCTGGAAGCGATGGGTCTGGATGTCGCAAAAACACTGGACTGAAACGCCTGGCGTATCAATTTAGAAAATCAAACGCGAACGCTGGACCAGGCCATGCTCCGATTGGCGCCGCCTGCAAAGCCGTCGCGGGTGATGAGGATGACGCCGAAGGCGTCGTCTGAATCGAACCAGCCGAGCGTGGTTTCAAGGATCGCTTGCGGGCTTTTCCCCGCCAGCGCGAGTTGATAGGCGCGGTAGGCGGTCATTTGCAGGGTGATGGCTTCGCCGCTTCCGGTGCAGGCGATCGCGCCTTCGGTTCCGGCGTAGAGGCCGCATCCGATCAGGGGCACGTCGCCGACGCGACCGGGATGGGACTGGTGCGTGCCTCCGGTGCTGAGTCCGGCGACGAATAGATCGCCGTCGAAGGCGACGCAACCCACTGTATCTTCACTCTCTTCATTTGAAAAATCCATGCTGGTATGGGTCGGAGCGTCTGCCGGGTATGGCTCGCATTGGCGGTCGCGCGCGAATTCTTCGGCGCCGCGTCCGCAGAGCAAATTGTATTCGCTTTCCAATACGGCCCGGGCGATGGCGATGGGATTTTTGAATCCCTCCACGCAGGAGACGGCGCCGAATTGACCGAGGCTGGTCATCATTGCCGCGTCCATCTGCATCACCCCGTCCGAACGCGCATGCGAACCGATGCCCGCGTTGAAGCGCGGGTCGTTTTCAAGTTCGACCACGGCGCAGCACATTGCATCGGCGAGGGTCGCGTCGGATTGCCAGAGTTTCACGCCCGCCGTTGCGGCGCGCATGGAGCCGTCGGCGTATTCATTTTTAGATCCCGCCCCGCCGTGAGTCAACAGCGTCAAGCCCGTTCGTTGCATTTTCTGTGCGCCTCAAATCAGACGATCCATATTGATCTTTACAGGATTTAAGGATATCCTGTTCTCATTCCAAATTAACCGAGCGAGCGCGTTGTGGTCAAATTTTGTTTGAAGTGTAAAAACTCTTTCTGGGGCGGAAAGTTCTGCCCTAAATGCGAAGGCGAAGAGCCCTTGCTCGATATGGCTGACCCGGCCAGTCGTCAGTACCTGCCTGAATTGAACGTCGATGTTCGTCCCAAATATTTTGCCCGTAGCGCCATGCTACTGACTTGTTTCGGTTCGATCATGGCCCTGCCGTTGGGGATGTTCATTTTTCTACGCGGCATGTCCGAGTCGGGCAACACGATTCTTTGGGCTTGTATGGGCGGCGGAACGGTGGTGGCGGTGGCCTGGGGCTCCTGGGTTCTTTCGCGCAAACTGTTCGACAAGAAAATGGAAGACGTCGAAGACGACCCCACCAAGATCCCGCAAATCGACTGATTCCTCTTCCATCAAGATCCAGATTTATTCGGCGGCTCGGGCGAGGCTGGCGAACCATTGTCCGCGTTTGGTCAGGCGCGGGCCGTTGGGGCCGGGCTGAACCAGACCCTGCTTGAGCATTTCGTTGAGCAGACGTTCTTTCTGCAGAGGCTCCATATCCTGAGGTTCGGAAGGGTGGGCGCGGGTGGCGAGGCGTTCGACCCATTGCGCTTCGAGTCGGCAGAGTTCGTTGCTTTCATCCTTCATGCTTTGCATGAGGATGCGGATCAGGCTTTCGCCGATGAGTTTCAGAGCGGGGGTGTCTCCCATCGCTCCGCGCAGGTTGATGCCGATTTTATTTTCCGTCCCCGAATTGCGCACGAAGATTCCGGCGCGTCGTTTGCCGCCGGGTTTCGCTTCCACATAGAGCATGTCCGGGTCTTCCGGGAAATCCACGACCCGGCTCTCCCAGCCTTTGGCCTGGGTTGATTTGAGAATTTCTTTTTTGATCTGCTTCCAGATCGCGCTGTCCTGCGCGAACAGTTCCTTCTTTACATAGTAAGCATAGAGCGTCGCCTTGAAGCCTTGCCGAAAGGGAGGACGAAAGGCGCGAAATTTGGTCTGTTTGGCGTCGTGTTCGGCGGCGAAGGTGTTGAGAGCACTTTTCAATCCACTGCCGAAAAACACCACGGCGCGTTTGCCGTTTTTCAGTTCCAGCCTGCCGGGTGTGATGTTGTGTCCGGTCTCTTCGCTCCCCACCACAATTTGTTGCGCCAGCGTTGCGTCGACCGCATCGGGAGAATGCCCGGCGCGTTCGATCAAGGCGTTGAGTTTGTGTTCCAGTTTCTGGAGTTTCGCGACATCCGGCGGGCTGACGCCTGCGCTCAATTCTTCCCATTGCTCCAGCAGGGAAGCGGAAAGAGGAATTTCATGGTCGTTCAAAAAACCGATGCGCGCCGAGATGAGGGCTTTGGCGAATTGCAGTTGAATCCATTTGTCGCCGACGGCGGTCAGGCAGGATTGCAGGCCCAGCGCTTCGACCGCGCCGCTGACGTTGAGGTCGCTTTCGACGGTGTTGACGAAACGCGCGCCCTTCGCCTGTTTCGCCGAGAAAAACCGCGCTTGCAGATACGCCGTGTCGTCTCCGCCGGAGACATGCACGCATTGTTGCGCCGGGTCGTAGTCGAGTTTGTAAAATCGGTCGGCGTCGGCGTCGAACACCGCGCCTGCGAGACGTTTTTTTCCAGACTTTAATTCTTTCGCAAATCGCGAAGCCAGTTGAAACAATTTTCTAACGGCCTGATGCGTGAAAAATTTTCCTTCTTTATTGAGCGCATCCGCCTGGGAGATGACGCGGCACCCCTCCAGATCGGCGACGCCGCCGTTACGGTTCACCGCGCCCGCTCCGTTGTTCACTTCATAGACATGACCGAAACCGGCCTTGCGAAAGATAGGAGCGGCGAGTTTGCTGAGCGAGCCATTGGCCGGATCGACGACCAGCGCCCAGTTGCGAAACTGAGAGTCCGAAGCCTTGCGATGATCGAACCATGCGTTTTCAGGCGCGAGGGAGAATTTTCGGAACAGAGCCAGCGCGTCGTCTCGACAATCCTTCAATTTGCCGCTGAGCGGTCTGCGATGAATCTGCGCATAGTCGAGCGATAGAATCCGTCGCGATAAAGTGGCGTCGTTTTTTGGGAAGGGTTTGAGTCCGCGATAGCCGTTAAAAATTTTGATTCCATTTTGATCGGGCGGGTTGTGCGAGGCCGTCACCATCATGCCGCCGCTTCCCTGTTCGTACAGCATGTACAGGGGAACCAGTGGGGTGGGGACCACGCCGAGGACCCATGCGTCGCAGTTGGCGCGTCGAACCCCGCGCACCACGGACGATGTGAAAACGCCGTCGGGGTCGCGCGGGTCCCAGCCGATCACGATAGCCGGTCTTTCAGTCCTGTGCGCGCTGTTGAAAACCTGCGTGGCATGAGCGTAGGCGTAGAGTTCCATGAACTCTTCCGTCAACACGCCGTGTTTAAGAAAAGCCTTCTGCGGCGAGACGCCGGGTAGTTGTTTTGCGCGTTTGATTTCGCGACGGATCCCGTCGGTTCCCTGCAAGCGAATAGAAGTCATTAATTATTGAATTTACAGAGGTTTTTTCGGTTTTAATGGATTTTTTAGAGAAGCAAAGTTACAATTCCTGAAGAGTTCTTTTTTGTCACCCCTCACGATAAGGCGACATGGCCTACAACTCCCACATCACCAAAGATACCATCGGCGTTGAGATACGCACCACGAACGAGCGCATCGAAGGAAAGATTTTCAAGATGCCGAAAAACCGCATGCTGGATTATCTGAACCAAATGGAAGAGAGCTTCATCCCCGTCACCGAAGTCAGCGTATACGACGCCGCTTCCGGCAAGCTCTTGTTCGAATCGGAATTCATCGCGCTTAACAAAAAACACATCATCTTTATATCCGACCAGGTCGAATCCGCCTGATCGAGCGCGTCTTATTTTTCCATCAAACGCGGCATCAGTTCCACGAGATTGCAGGGCTTGTGCTGGCTGTTCAGTTGATGGACGATGATATCGTCCCAGCCATCCTTGCAAGCGCCCGTCGAACCCGGTAAGGCGAACAGGAAAGTTCCGTTGGCGACGCCCGCCGTCGCGCGCGATTGAATCGTCGATGTTTTTATGTTCTGGTAGCTGAGCATGCGAAACAACTCGCCGAATCCGGGAATTGGTTTTTCATACAAAGCCTCGAAGGCCTCCGGCGTCACGTCGCGACCGGTCACGCCCGTCCCGCCGGTGGAGATCACCACGTCGACGTCAGGACTTGCGATCCATTCTTTCAACGCCGCCTGGAGCAGAGGGATTTCGTCCTTCACGATGCGTTTCTCTACCAGATTATGCCCCGCCGCCTTGACCCGATCGACCAGCGTTTGTCCCGATTTGTCGTCGGCGTCCGTGCGCGTGTCCGATACCGTCAAGATCACAATATTCACTACTTTTTTCTGACTTGTCTCTTCCATCCGAAGATCTCCAAATGAATGGGCTGGAATTAAACCGGAATTTATCGTTAAATGCAGGTTGTAAAACCGAAAGTATACCCGTATTGCCAAAGGGGTTCAAGCATGCCAACAGCGCTCATCACCGGAGGCGCCGTCCGCATCGGGCGCGCGCTGGTCCTTCACCTTGCCAATCTGGGCTGGGACATCGCCCTGCATTATAACCGATCCGAATCGCAAGCCAACGCCACGCTCAAGGAAGTTAAATTTCTGAAACGGCGCGGCGAAGCCTTCGCCTGCGACCTGTCCGATCTGGAAGCGGTCGAACAATTGACGGGGCAGGTTCTGGAATCCTTTCCCGATCTGGAATTACTGATCAATTGCGCGTCGCTGTTTCTGAACGAGTCGGTGGAAAACACGAGTCGCGAGACCCTGGAGAAAACCCTCAACATCAATCTGTCCGCGCCCTATATTCTGATGCGCGATTATAAAAGGAAGGTGGGGAAGGGGATGATCGTCAATATCCTCGATGAACGGATCAAGCGCAACGTTCCCGCCTTCGCCGCCTATTCCGTATCCAAGGTCGCCCTGTCCCACCTCACCCATCTTGCGGCGGTGGACTGGGGAAGCGAAGTGCGCGTGAACGCCATCGCCCCCGGCCTGATCCTTCCGCCCGTGGGCGGCGATCCCGGTTATCTGAAACGCGCGGCAAAGAATATTCCCGCCCAGAATCACGGCGACACCGAAGACATCGTGCGCGCCCTGCAATACCTCATCGAAAGCCCCTTCGTGAACGGCGAAACCCTGTTCGTCGACGGCGGCGAATCCAAGGGGTGAAATCCCCTTGCTAAATTTGATTGGAATTTTTAATAGACAGCATCTGTCGTGTCTGGATCAGGTAAGTCTGGCAAAAATGATTTGTTTTAATCTTCGGAGAAGAAGTCGGAATCGATTTTTTTTATTTCATAATAGTCAGCCGTATTGACTCCAATATTATATTCAAACATTAAATCAGCCAGTCGTTGTCCATCGATCAGAATGATCCTACTATTGACGTCTTCAGCATAGGCTTCCGCCTCCTTTGTGAAATAAGAAGTTGTGATGAAAACTCCTTTGGATGCTTGTTTGCCAAGTAGCGCGCCCGCGAATTTCTGAATTTCGGGTCGCCCGATGGTGTTTGTATCCCATTTTTTCGCCTGGACATAAATTACATCCAATCCCAACTTATCTTCTTTGATCAGTCCATCAATTCCTTCGTCGCCACTTTTCCCAATTGCCATTCCGGCGTCTTTGACTGAACCGCCGTAACCCATTGCGAGCAATAGCTTGATCACGAGCCGCTCAAAAAACTGCGGCGAACAGGATTTGATATTTACCAGAATGTCATCGAGAATTTCATTTTTTAATGTTTGAAATCCTTCTTCGATTTGCTCTGATGGAGTTCTGTCAGAGGATGTTTCTGTTTCTGAATTGGCGATGTTCTCATTGTCTTGCTTGGTTCTGAACGCGACAAATGAAGGGAATTTTTTTAGAAATTTTATATTTATTTTATTCGGATTTGTATTGAGAACATCCCGTCCCGCTTGTGTGATTCTGAGAACCCCTCTCTTGGGTCTTTCCAGTAATCCAGCTTTGACTAGGTAAACTTGCGCCCATGCAACGCGGTTTCTGAAAACAGCTTGTTTACCGCTGGGTAAAAGTTGCGCTTCTTCCTCTGGGGTTAGCTGAAATTCGCCAGCCAATCGTTTTCTGATTTGAGCATTGTCGATCGTACCCTTGACATCGCACTGTCTTAACAGGGGAAGCATGATTGTCTGGAAATCAGGTATGGCCAATTAGAGCCTCGAAGTAAATGAGAGGAAACCTTATAATTGATGAATGATGGTCAATCGAATCCTATTTCAGGGTGCGGATAAAGTCAAGTTCCTGTCAACTGATATGGGGATAATGTGTAATTCTGATTTTCCGAAACTTCCCTGTTTTCTTATTGGGGAATAGCGGGTAATCAAGGTGGGTGGTCTGTTGTGGCGGGAAACGTTTTATTGCCTGCTTGTCATTCCGTATCTGCGGTGACTTGATCGAGAATGTTGTTGATTTCGACGCAGTCGTATTTGTTTAGGAGCGCTTTGATGCGCTTGATTAATGCTTCCTGTCCTGGTTTCCCCAGTCCCGCCAAATCTTTCAGCCCCTGTTCCAGGTCGGTAATATTGTATTGCTCTGAAGCCAGTTTCATTTTCGTGAGAATGTTTTCGGGAATCGTGAGATTTGAAAAGTCGATTTCATCTTCAAGAGGGTCTTTGCTTTCTACCGGCGCGGCTGTCGCGTATTCATATTCGACGTTGAGCAGGTTTTTCAGGCATGTGAAAATTTCATCGTCGCGAAAGGGTTTTGAAATGAAGCCATGAAAACCCTGCTTGCTGAACCTCTCTTCGAGGATTCCCAGCACGGAAGCGGTGATGACCACAACCTGATAACGGTTTGGGTCGTAGCGTTTTTGTATTTCCGCCATCGCCTCCTCTCCGTCCATGATGGGCATGCGAATGTCCATGAAGATAATGTCCGGCTCGAACTCTGGAATTTTATCCAGCGCCTCCTGGCCGTTTTCAGCGCAAACAACCTGCGCGGCGATATCCGTGAGAAGCAATCTCAGGACGTCGCGATTTTCTTTGATATCATCCACAACCAAGGCTTTGACCTGATGCCCTTCGGCTAACCGGATGACTTTGCCTGTCCGCTCCGGTTGTCTGCGAAGTTGGCCGGTTGCAGATGGCAGGCGCAGAGTGAAGTAGAAACGGGAACCCTTGCCTGGTTGCGACGCCAGTTTCAGGTCTGATTTCAGCAGCTCCAGTTGTTTTTTTGAAATGGCAAGCCCCAGCCCGGTTCCCCCTTCCTTTGCCCCTTCATCGTCCTGGCCAAAGGGTTGGAAGATGATTTTCTGATTTTCTTCCGTGATCCCACGCCCGGTGTCTGCGATCTCGAACAGGTAACGATCATTTTCTTTAGGGGAGATTTGGAGAGAAACGGATCCGGCTTTAGTGAATTTTACGGCGTTGCCAATCAGATTGATGAGAACCTGCCGCAGTTTTCCATCGTCGCCAAAGACGATCCGCTCTTGATCAATTCCCTGTACCGTCCATTCAAGATTTTTCTCTTTGCATCGAAGTTTGAACATGTCGTTGATCCCGCAAATCAGATCATGCAGATCAAAATCGTTCGCGATCACTTCCATCTTCCCGGCTTCAATTTTTGAGAGATCGAGTATCTCGTTGATAAGGCTGAGCAGGTTTTGTCCGCTTCTGCCAATCGTTGTAAGGGCGTCTTTTGTTTCAGGATCAAACCTGTCGTTTCGCAGAAGGATTTGAGAGTAGCCCAGTATCGCGTTCATGGGAGTGCGAATTTCATGACTCATGTTGGCCAGGAAATTACTTTTGGCAAGGTTGGCCTTCTCGGCGGAATCTTTGGCGTCCTCCAACTGCCTTTCGAAGATCTTGCGCTGGGTGATGTCCTTGAACACCACGACGGCGCCGATGATGACTCCGTTGTCGATCATGGGAGCGCTCACATATTCTACAGGGAAGCTGGTCCCGTCTTTCCTCCAGAACACTTCATCGGATTCCTGATGTACCTTGCCGTCGTGCAGGGCTTTGTAGATATGGCATTCTTCGCGTTTATAGGGAGCTCCATCGGCATGGGTGTGATGAATCAATGCGTGCTGGGATTCGTTGCGCATTTCATCAATGGTATAACCGAGCAATTGTTCCGCAACCTGGTTGGCGAAAGTGGTGTTGCCTTTCAGATCGAGACCATAAATGCCTTCTCCTGATGAGTTCAGGATCAAATCCTGCTGTTGATTCGCCTGATACAGTTCCTGCTCTTTGGAAATAACGGCGTCGACCACTTTATTGTAGACTTTGGCGATCTGGCCGACTTCTGTATGCGGCTCCACGTTGACTGAAGAGAGTTTGCTCGATTGTTGATGCGCGTCCATTTCCGTTAAAAGATCGAGCAGAGCGGTGCTGGCGCCATGCTCGGAGATATTCAATCCCTGAATTTCAGCTTCCTTATTGACGCGAAGGGGAGTCCAGCGATTGACGAGTTTTAGCAAGCAGTAGGAAGCGCCAAAGGCCCAGAGAAAAGTGACGCCGACTCCCTGCGCCTGAACGATGAATTGTTCCCATCGGTTCAGACCAGTTCCCCATGTCTCAGAGGCGCCAAAAATAGCGACCGCCAGAGTCCCCCATATCCCGGGGACGGCATGAACTTGAAAGGCGCCGATTGCGTCGTCAACGCCCAGCTTGTCGAGCAGCAAATCGGAGACAAAGAATACAATGCTTGCGATCAGGCCAATGCCAACCGCCGCCAGGGGTTGCATAATATGACAGGATGCGGTGATGGCGACCAGCCCGGCAAGGGCGCCGTTGATGACGATTTCCACCCGCGCCTGACCATAATATTTCCATGACAGGAAGGTTGCGAGGAGACAACTGAATGTCCCGGCAAGCAGCGTGTTGATTAAAATTTTCGGGATGCGTTCATCCAGCCCCAGAGCGCTGCCGCCATTGAAGCCCATCCAGCCGAAGATCAGGAGGTAGGCGCCCAGGGTCGCCAAGGGAAGATTTTGCCCCTGGATTTGTCTGCCATTTGCGAACGCGCCAATTCGCGGGCCTATGACGAGAACCGCGGCCAGCGCCACCCAGCCGCCGGTAGAATGCACAACCGTGGCTCCGGCGAAATCGATGAATCCCTGACCCGCCAACCAGCCGTTTCTGGCTCCGCTTTCAAGACCGCCCCATATCCAGTGGCCGATGACAGGATAGATGCATCCTGAAATGATAACGCTCACGATAATATAGCCGACAAAACGCATTCTTTCCGCAACCGCGCCGGAAACAATGGTCGTCGCGGTTCCGCAGAAAATCATCTGGAAGATGAAAAAAGCGGAGAGCCATGCGTTGGAGTATTCGTCGAACAGAAACCGGTTGGAGCCGATCCAGCCTTCGACGCTGGCTCCAAACATCAAGCCAAAGCCAAAGATCCAGAAAATTGCAGAGGAGATGAAAAAATCAACAAAGTTTTTAATCGCTACATTGATGCTGTTCTTTGCGCGAACATAGCCCGTCTCCAAACATAAAAACCCGCCTTGCATCAACAAGACCATTGCAGAACAGATCAGAATCCATCCGGTGTCTTGAAAGCTATGCGTTACGGGCATATGGTTATTCTCTGATTAAATGTAGAAAATCCGTAGGAACTGGCGCCTATACTGGCATGATTTCTCCGAGTTAAAGCATTTGTAGAATTTGCTTCAAAATAGCTAGACCAAGAGCTTGCATGTCATTCGATTAAATTATAAGTTTAAGTTGTTGTATATATTGTATGGGTAAAAGAGTTATGAAGGCAAACAATTTAGCTTTGATAAACATTTAAGGGGAGCTAAGGTTTGTTAAACTCTGGAGGAAGGATTGAATTTCCCGGCTTTTCTTTCTTATTGGGGAATAGCGGGCAAAATGGTAGACTGATTTACCCATGAAAACTTTACTTATATTCCCATCGCAATGGTATCCGACTCAGCCCTATCTGAGCACTCCCTACTTGACCGCGTATCTGCGTTCCAAGGGTTGGGATGTGGCGCAAAGGGATTTTAATATCGAGTCTTACGACAGTTTTTTGTCCGAGCCGGTTTTGACGGGCATTGCGGGCAAGATCGACGCCAAGCTGGAGGCGATTCGCTCCAAGAAGACTTTCAGCATCAAGGACAAGTCTTTGATGGATGTGCTGGCGACGGGGCAGAAATTCTCTGGCGCGATCATCTCCCAGATCGAAGACGCCAAGGCGGTGATGCGCACGCCGGAGCGGTTTTTTGATTTTGAGTCCTACCGTCAGGCGGACCTCATCATCAAGTCGGCTCTGAAGCTGGTTTCCGATGTTTACGCCCCGGCTGTCTTCAACCTTTCTACTTTTGAGAGCGGCATTCGCGCTGAGGAGTCCACGCGCAAGGCGGCGGCAGCGTCGCGCGATCCGCTGACCAATCCTTTCATCGAATTGTACGATCAGACCCTGTTGCCGACGGAGTCGTGGGAAGACTACGCCGTCGTTGGCATTTCGATTGTCGGCATCTCGCAGATCATCCCCGGTCTGACCCTGGCGCGGATGTTGAAAGAACGTTATCCGCATTTGCATGTCACGCTGGGCGGCCCGATTTTCAGCGTGAACGCGACGCAGTTGTTGGGTCATCCCGAATTTTTTGACGAGTTCTGCCACAGCATCGTGACTTTCGAGGGGGAAGAGCCGCTCAATCAATTATTGAATTGCCTGAAAAAAGATATTCCGCTGGGCGCGGCGCCGAATCTGATCTTTGTCGAAGACGGCGAAGTGAAGATCAACAAGGAACGGGTGGAGATGCGTTTCGAGGAAGTGCCGCACCCGACTTTCGACGGCTTGCCGATGGAGAAGTATCTATCGCCTTATCCCATCATTCCGGTTCTGCAAAGCCGCGGTTGCTACTGGGGCAAATGTACATTTTGCACGCACAGTTATGTGTACGGGCACCGTTACGGCAAGCAACGCACCGATCAGATGGTGGATGAGCTGGAAGCGCACAGCAAGGAATTCAACACCAAATATTTTACCTTCTCTGACGAAGCGGTCTCGCCGCATTCCCTGAACGACGTGTCCGACGCCCTGCTGGAGCGCGGCGTCGAGATCAAATCGCTGGCTCTGCTGAAATTCGAGAAGGTGATGGACGATGAACTGTTCCGCAAGATTCACGACGCCGGATTCATTTTCCTCATGTATGGAATGGAGAGCGCCAACGACCGCGTGCTCGCGCTCATCGATAAAGGCACGACCAAGGCGGTAGAGCGCGACGTGCTGATGCGTAGTCACAAGGCGGGGATCTGGAATCACGCCTTCCTGTTTTTTGGGTTTCCGACGGAGACCCGGCCGGAAGCGCAGGAGACCATCGATTTTCTGATGGGCAATCTGGAGTCGATCCATTCCTTTGGGCCGGGCGTGTTTTTGCTGAACCGCGATTCAAGTTGCTATCAATTTCCCGACAAATATTCGATCAAGAAAATCATTCAGGACCCCGACGCCGATATCGCCATGAATCTGGATTTTTTGACGGACGTGGGAATGTCGCGCGCCGAGGCGGTTGAAATGAATGACAAGTGCATCAAACTGGCGGAAGAGAATTTTTCATCGCTTCGATTATGGGGCACCCTGCCGCGCGAACATTTCCTGCTGTATCTGGACCATTTCGGAAAAGACGCGCTCAGCGGTCAAGGCCCCAAAAAGACTAAAGACCCCAAGGCGTTTTGTGAAGCCTGAGCGTTCCCGCGTTGTTCCGGGAATGCGTTTCAGCGAAAGGCGTGAATGATGAAAGTGTTGCTTTTATTTCCACCGGACTGGTTGCCTTCGGAGCCGTATCTGAGTCTGCCTTCCCTGACCTCGGTCCTGCGACCGGCGGGGCACGATGTGACGCAGATGGACGTCAACGTGGAAATGTACGACCTGTTTTTCAGCCGCGATTTCATGAAAACGGTTTCAGAGCGCATCGCGTTTGAGTTGCGTCACCTGCAACATGTCGCCGGGGAGCGGGAACTCAATCCCGAAGAAAGCGCGCTCCGCGATCAACTCGCCGCGCTCACGCCTGAGCGCATCGATCAGATCGGTCGCGATGCGGAAACCGCGAAAGCCATCCTGCGAAGCGAAGACTTCTACGAAATAGAAAAGCTGGAATGGGCCACTCACTGCCTGCATGAGACGATGGCGACGATTTCTCTGGGCTACTACCCGGCGCAGATCTGTTTTCCTCCGATCGAAACCGACCTGGTTTACAAACCCTTCATGTCCTCCGAAGTGCTGGAGTCTCTCGACGACGAGCAGATCAATGTGTATCGCGACGTCTACGAACGCTTGGTGCGACCGGTGATGCAAAAGGAGAAGCCGGGCGTGGTCGGTATTTCCATCGTTCAGCAAAAGCAGGTGATTCCGACCTTCACCTTCTGCAAGATGATCAAGGAAGAGTTCCCCGACACGCATATCACCATCGGCGGCAACATCGTCACGCGCTTGCGCGACGTGATCAAAGAGAACGAGGAATTGTTTCAGTATTACGATTCGGCGGTGATCTATGAAGGCGAGAGCGCCTTTCTACAATTGGTGGATTTGCTGGACAAGGGAGAGAGCGATTTCTCCACCCTGCCGAACCTGATCTATAAAACTTCGGACGGCGTTCAAACAAACAAGGATGTCAGCGCCGAAGACCTTTCGCAATTGCCGCCGCCGGATTTCGACGGACTGCCGCTGGAAAAATATTTTGTGCCCCGGCTCATTTTGCCTTACCTCGCCACACGCGGTTGCTATTGGGGACGATGTACTTTTTGCGATCATTTTCAGGGCTATGTGGAAGGCTTCCGAACCAAACCGGTCGCACAGATTGTCGACGAAATTAAATTCCTTAAAGCCAAATACGAAACGCGCTACATGCATTTCACCGACGAATCCTATCCCCCGGCGCACTTCAGGAAGCTGTCGCAGGAATTGATTCGGCAGGATGTCGATATCGCCTGGACCACGCACATGCGCTTCGAGGAGTCTTTGCTGGATAAAAAGGTCTGGGAGGAAGCGGCGCAATCGGGCTGTCGTTACCTGCACTTCGGTTACGAGTCGGGAAACCAGCGCGTGCTCAAGCTGATGGACAAGGCGACGCAACTGGATGCGATACGGACCAATTTGAAATTATCTTCCGAGGCGGGAATCTGGAATCATATCATGGGCTTTTTTGGTTTCCCTGGCGAGACGAAGGAAGAAGCCGAGGACAGCAAAAAGTTTTGCGAAGAGAACAAAGATTATATACATTCTCTGGGATTCATGACCTTCGTGCTGGGTCGTTACAGTCCCGTCGCGTTCGAGCCGGAGAAGTACGGCGTGTCTACTTACAAGAATCCAGAATGGGATTTGGCGATGGATTATTATTTTACGGTGGATCAAGGATTGAGCATCAACGAGGCATTGGAAGTGTTTGAAGAGTTCGAGCGTCACCACGATCCCAAATGGGATTTGAGAACCTGCGTCCGCGAATACATTTTCCTGTACATCGATCATTTCAAGGACAACAAATTACCGCACATACAAATGACCCCGGAGCAGAGGGCCATGATGCGGCAAAGTTCGGTCAGTATGGTTTAGTCGGTCTCCCACGACTTGTTGTCGGCGTTCCATTTATTCCAGCAGACATCAATCTATTAATCACTCTCGGTTCATTTGCATGAATGAATGGGCTGACAGGAGTTGTCTTCATGAAAGTCGTTACGCTTCTTCCATCCGCAACGGAAATTGTTTGTCGTCTGGGTATGGAATCTTCCCTGGTTGGCGTGTCGCACGAATGCGATTTTCCTGAATCGATCAGCGCGCTTCCTCATTTGACCTCGTCGCGGATCAATGTACGCGCTTCAAGCGGTGAGATTCACCAGTCCGTCGAGGATATTTTAAAATCGACCGTCAGTATTTATGATTTGAACGTCGAATTGTTGCAGGAGCTTCAACCAGACATCGTCATCACCCAGGATTTATGCGATGTGTGCGCGGTGTCCTTTGATAAAGTCGAAGAGGCCTGTCGAACTCTGACAGGGAAAGAAGTGAAGATCATTTCCCTGCGTCCGCGCGGCTGGGGTGATATTTGGGATGATGTGGCGCGAGTGGCCGAAGCGCTGGGCGCCCAGGATACCTGTCGTAGTTTGATGATGGAAGTGCAGGAAAGAATTCGCACGGTCCGCGACCGCGTGATCAGCAAGAAGCCGCCGCGCCGGAAAGTGCTGGCGATTGAATGGATCGATCCTGTCATGGCGGGTGGTTTGTGGTTGCCTGAAATGATCGAGATGATCCGTTGCGAGGCTCTGGAAGCCAAGGCGGGAATGAACGCCGTCACGCTTTCAAAGGAACGCCTGAATGAAATCAACCCGGATGTGGTGATCGTCAAGCCTTGCGGTTACAAGATGAGCAAAACCTTGAGCGAAATCGAAGCCCTGAAGGGCGCCGCCCCCTGGAGCGGTTGGAAGGCGGGAATCAATAATGAAACCTACCTGGTCGACGGCAACAGTTATTTCAATCGACCGGGACCGCGCCTGCTCGATTCGCTGGAGATTCTGGCCGCCTGCGTTCACCCGGATTTGTTTCCAGAATTTGAAAGTCGCTATGCCGCGTCGGTGATTCGCGCCGGGGGCCGGGAATCGATCCCCTCCCTTGCGACGGCTTAGTCGGGCAATTTTAACGGGTTGTCTTTCGAGACGATCAGGCAACTTATAATTTTTTGTGAATTTAAAATCTGATGAATGAGATGAAACGTTACGACGTTATTGTTATAGGCGGCGGGCACGCCGGTTGCGAAGCCTCGCTGGCCTCGTCGCGCATGGGTTCCAAAACCCTGCTCATCACGCTGGACCTGGACAAGATCGCCCTCATGCCCTGCAATCCCGCCATCGGCGGCGTGGGCAAGGGCAATATCGTTCGCGAGATCGACGCGCTTGGCGGCGAGATGGGCAAGTGCATTGACCGAACCGGAATTCAGTTCAGAATATTGAATCGTTCCAAAGGTCCCGCCGTACAAGGTTCGCGCGCGCAAGCGGACAAGAAACTTTACAAGGAAGACCTGCGAAAAGTTCTGGAGCGTCAGGAGAATCTGGATATTTTGTGCGAAGAGGTGGACGAACTGTATCGCGAGGCGGGCGCCGTCAAGGGCGTTCGAACCTCAAAGGGTACGGAAATTTTTGCAGACGCGGTGGTCATCACCACCGGAACCTTTCTGAACGGTAAATTGCATATTGGCATGAGCCATTCGCCCGGCGGGCGCGTGGGCGAAGACCCTTCAACCCAGTTATCGCGCTCGTTTCTGTCGGCGGGATTTCAGCTGGGTCGATTGAAGACGGGCACTCCGCCGCGATTGCTGAGCGGTTCGATTGATTTCAGTCGCTGTGAAATTCAGGAAGGCGATGCGAACCCGCGTCCCTTTTCGTTCAGCACCGAAAGGATCAACCGGCCGCAGGTTCCCTGCTATCTGACCAATACCAATGCGGAGACGGCGCGCATCATTCAGGAGAACATGCATCTGTCGCCTTTGTACAGCGGCATCATCGAAGGCATCGGGCCGCGCTACTGCCCCTCCATTGAAGACAAGATCGTCAAGTTCCCGGATAAAAACTCACATCATATTTTTCTGGAGCCGGAAGGCCTGGATACCGACTGGGTTTATCCGAGCGGGATATCGACCAGCCTGGCGGAAGAAGTGCAATGGAAACTGGTGCGCACCATTCCGGGCTTGGAAGAGGCGGTGATTGTTCGTCCGGGTTACGCCGTGGAATACGATTTTGTGCCGCCGACTCAACTCGCGCCGACTTTGGAAACGCATCGCGTTAAAGGTTTGTTTCACGCAGGACAGATCAACGGCACGTCGGGATACGAAGAAGCGGCGGGTCAGGGTTTGATCGCCGGAATCAACGCCGCGCTCAAGTCACAGGGACGACCGCCGTTCATTTTGACGCGGATGGAAAGTTATATCGGCGTGATGATCGACGATCTTGTGACCAAGGGAACGGAAGAACCTTATCGCATGTTCACCTCGCGCGCAGAATATCGTTTGCTCCTGCGGGAGGACAACGCCGACGCGCGTTTGATGAAAAAGGGACTCGATCTGGGGCTGGTGGACAGGAACACCTTCCAGCGCTGTCAGGATAAATGGGACTGTGTGGAAAAGGAATTGACGCGCTTGCGTTCAACGAAAGCGCTCCCCAATCAGGAAACGCTTGCCAGGCTCCAGCGCCTGCACTCCGGCGAACTGAAATCGCCGACCACCCTTGCAGGGCTGTTGCGTCGGCCTGAAATCAGTTATGCGAGTTTGCTCGAAGTGTTTGGCGGAAGTCCCGTGCCCGATCTGGCGGCGGAACAGGTTGAGATTCAGGTGAAGTACGAAGGCTTCATCCAACGCCAGAACCAGCTGGTGGAAAAGCAAAAACGACTGGAGAATTATTCCATTCCCGCAGATTTTCAATACGAGGGTATTTCGGGCCTGTCGCGCGAAGTGGTGCAGAAACTCGAAGAGACGCGGCCCGTTACCCTGGGACTCGCGTCGCGCATCCCCGGAGTGACGCCTTCAGCGGTGACGCTTCTCATGCTCATGCTGGAACAACGCGCATCCGGCAAATCTGGGAATCCGGCGCGTCAGGCGGCGAGCTGAGATGACGACGGCCCCCACGGAAACCGTACAACTGCGTTACGAAGTCGAAACCAAAGACATTGCCTACATCGTCAGCATCTTCGAATGCTATGAAAACTTTGCCATCGTGCGAACTATCGACCGCTCCCGCGGTTGGATTGAGCTTATAACGGCTCCGCATTTTGTCGAAGAAACGATAACCATGATGAAGGCGTTGGCGAGTGAAATCTCTTTGCGCCGCATCGAAGACTCCGAAAGCTGATAGCCTCCTTTTTTTAATAGTGCACGAGAGAATAACTCGGCACTCCCTGCAACTGGTCTTTCCCGTTTAAAAAATCCAGCTCGATCACAAAGCTGACCTCGACAAGCTCCACTTCAAAATTTTCTTTGACCAGTGAAATCGCTGCGCCCATGGTGCCGCCGGTTGCGAGCACGTCGTCGATGAGAAGGACGCGTTGACCCGCTTGACAGGCGTCCTGATGAATTTGGATCGCGTCTTCCCCGTATTCCAGCGTGTACTTTTTTTCGTAGGTTTTGTAGGGAAGTTTTCCCGGCTTGCGAATCACGGCGAGGCCGGCCCCTAGCGCATGTGCGAGAGCGGCGCCAAAAATGAAACCGCGCGCTTCCACGCCAAGCACCATATCGATTTTTTTGTCGGCGTAACGACTTGTCAGAACATTGATGGTTTCTTTGAAAGCCTCGGCGCTGCTGAGGAGCGGAGTGATGTCCTTGAACAGAATGCCCGGTTTTGGGAAATCGGGAATGTCCCGAATCGCGTTTTTAATCAAATCCATTAAAATCTCTCCTTTGCGTTCAACAATCCATTATCGGGATCGATGTCATGCGGGGTTAACAATCAGGTTGGGGTCAATATCAAAAATTATTTTCTCGGCTTCAGATAAATGAGCGGGTTTTTGGGCTGGGTGTCGTTGCGAACTTCAAAATGCAAATGCGGCCCGGTGGAACGCCCGGTGCTTCCCACCAGAGCGATGCGTTGACCCTGCACGACCTTGTCGCCCACCTTCACAAGATTTTTTTCATTATGCGCATATAAAGTTGTTATGTGCCCCTGATGCTGGACGATGACCATGCGCCCGTAGCCCGTTGGCCCCCAGCCGCTAAAGGCGACTCTTCCCGCCTCAGCCGCGACGATGGGCGTTCCCTTTTCGGCGCCGATGTCGATGCCGTCATGATTCCTGCCATTGCGTCGTCCAAATCCGGAAGTCAGAACGCCGTCCACAGGCCAGATCAAAGTCCGCTTTTTGGCGGTTTCTTTTGTTGTTTGCTGTTTTTGTTTTGATTTTGAGCGGCCTTGAGCTTGCCGGGAAGGCGGCGCCCGGCCGTCGGTTGGAACTTGCAACACGCGATGCGCGTCGGGAATCCATAGCCGTGTTCCCGTTCGTAATTTTGTGGGATCGTCGACCCCGTTCAGTCGGGCCAGGTAATCGACGTCCCTGTCGTAAGCCTGGGCAATCGAATAAAGGGTTTGCCCTTCCAGAACGGTATGATAGACGCCGACTTCGGATTCCCAGAACACAGCCCCAGGCATTCCCTGACAGCCGCCCAAAACCGCAAGGCCGAGGAACAGGGCGACTCGCGCCAGTAGTGGTTTCAGGGAGATGTCCGACCTTGTTCTTGCCGAGTTCATTCAACGTTATGGTTGGCCTTTCCGTCGGGGCGGGGGTCGTTAGCGTCGACCGCAGTTGATGTTCGGCGCGGTCGCGGGAAATTAAAAGCAAGATTCAAAGGGGAAGGGGGAAACTGAAATCAAAAACCGCCGCGAAGATGCGCGATGATGTCCTGTGCGGCTTTTTGAAACAAGGTCTCCTCGGACCGTATCCCATCTTTTTGCCAGGATTCAACGACCCAGCCGCCGACCAGATTTTCCCCGTCATACAGCGCTACTTTGACTTTGAGTTCGCACTTGGCGGAATCCATCAGGCCAAAAGTGGCGATGCGAGCCGCGCGGTTTCCCTTGTTGTAGTTCAGTATTTTATATTTCAGTTGATAGCGTCCGGCGTCGTGCGCGATCACAAAACTGGAGTTTGCGATCAAGGCGTCTTCCAGCGCGTCCATGAGAGCCAGCCCGGCGTCTTTGACTTCATAATCCTTCGAGGTCAGGTCCGTCAGGATCAGCGTGTTTTCGGGATTGGACCAGCGCTTCTTGACCTGGGTGTCAACGCCGGTGCAGGCGCTCGCGGTCAGCAATATAAAAGCCCATGTTAAGAATATTTTTTTCATGTGAGGTTGTTCAAAAGATTCAAATGTATGACGTTGATATTTTAGCAGAAATTTATTATCAAATTCAAAAAGTAATCCAACGAGAATTCGGCGCGCGTTATGGCGGAGGAATCGGGAGAGCGCGTTACAGGAACCAATGCAGAACGGCGTCCTCAAATTCGCTGAACCAGAGCTGAACTTCGATGGGTATCAGGCTGTTCACATAAGTCATGTAGCCCATCGCCAAAGCGTAACCGAGTCCGATCAGCAGGATGCCGGTGGCTATGTTGGTCGAATGCAAAAGCAGGGTTTTGCCTGCGACAGTCACTTCCCAGCCTTTGCCGCGCAAGATGCGCCAGAACAAATGACCCTTGGGCAGTCGACTGCACAAGGTAGCGATCATGATGAGCGGCAATCCCAAACCCATTGCGTAGAAGAAGAGAAGGGCGGCGCCTTGCATGATGGTTTTGTCGGAAGCGGCCAGCAGTAATATTCCGGAAAGAATGGGGCCGACGCAAGGCGTCCATCCTAAAGCGAAGGCGGCTCCGAAAAGAAAATAACCGACAAAACTGGAGGTGGGGCGACCCTGAAAACTGGCTCCGGAAAATCCTTTTCCGAACAGGGTCATGACGCCGAACAGGGCGATTAAAATTCCCGAACCGGTGGTGATGGAAAATAAATAATCGCGCAGGTATTGCCCGAGAAAACTCGCCGAGGCGCCCATCATGACGAACAGGGTCGCGAGGCCGCAGAAAAAGGCAATGGACATCAATCCCATGCGCGCGCGGTCGGCTTGCGCGGTGACGGCGAAATAGGCCGGTAAAATCGGCAGGGTGCAGGGCGAAAGAAAACTGAACACTCCTGCGACAAAGGATAGAACGACAAGGGCAATGATTCCCGAGGGTAAATTGGGTTTGGCCTGAAAGGGATTTCCAAGAGACTGTGTTTGCGTCGCAGAGGTATCGCCGGAAACTGTGGACGAAGCGATCGATGAGGGCGCCTCGCTATTGCCGGAATTTGTTGTTTTGCTTTGCGTCAATTGTTTGAGCGCTTCAGACTTGCTTTCCTGTTGCGGCATGCTGTTGCTCACGCAACGAAAACCCACGTCGGGCGCGGCGTTTTCGGGATTGGCGATCTGCCGAAATCCTGCCCGGGCGTATTGTTTGAGTGCGATGGCGTACATCGCTCCGGGGAAATGTCCGAGATCGGCGACAGAGGCGCCGCGCAGTGTTTTGTATCCTGCGCCGATGTTGGGGCTTGTGTAGTCGCTTCCTTTGTAGGCGGCGTAATCGTCGGCTGTCCATTCCCAGACGTTGCCGACCAGGTCGTGAATGCCCAGAGGCGTCGCGCCTTTGGGGAAGGAACCGACGGCCTGAACTTTTTTCTTGCTTCCAGCCCGGTCGGGCAGGTTGGCGTAGTCTGGGTTGAAGGTGTCTCCCCAGGGGTATTCGCGTCCGCTCTTTCCTCGGGCGGCTTTCGCCCATTGTTTTTCAGTTGGCAATTCCTTGCCAGCCCATTGGCAAAAATTTGAGGCGTCGTACCAGTTGACGCCGGTCACCGGGTGTTCTGCGGTTCCTTCGGGAAAGTCCACGCCGTTCCATCCTTGCGGCGGAATTTCGCTGTAGACGTCGTCGACGAAGCGTTTGAATCGTTGGTTGGTCACTTCATAGCGGTCGATATAAAAGCTTTTCAGGAAGATCGTTTGCTCGGGTTTTTCGTCGGCATACCAGGGTTTGGGGACGCCCATGGAGAGCGCTTCCGCGGCATCGTCTGTTTTATTGGTTCCAAATTTAAAGGGGCCGGCGGGAACCAGAACCATGTCCTTTTCCAGTGGATGGTCTTGCGGCGCGGCGTGGACGAAGTTGCAAACGCCGCTCATCGCGATGAACAGCGCGCAAAGCAATAAGGGTTTGATGCAGGAAAGCGGTGAGGGCACGAATTCTCCAGTGTTAAGCGTTTTTACCCGTTGGCCAGAAGCGTTTCAAAGTATTGCAGGGTGGCAGGGGTGTCCCAGTTTTCCGCCCCGTACAGGGCGCCGATGATTTTTCCCTGAGGATCGATCAAATAGGTGGTGGGCAGGCTGACGACGCCGTACTGGGAGCTGACGGTCATTTTTTGATCGAGCAGTACGGTGAAGCTGAGCTTGTTGGCCTCTATGTAAGGTTTAACAACGCGCGCGCCAAACATGTCGTTTGAAATGGCGAGCACTTCAAAACCTTTGTTTTTGAAACGCTGGTGCAAACGTTCGAGCGAGGGCATTTCCATGCGACAGGGGCCGCACCAGGTTGCCCAGAAATTAATCAGTAAATATTTACCGCGATACTGTTCCAGCGAGATGGTTCTTCCATCCAGAGAGTTGAGAGAAAATTCAGGCGCAATCATGTCCTGTTCTTGCGCGGACGCGACAGAACAGGTCAGGGTGAATATCAAGGCGCATACAATTGAAACGATCTGTGAGCGAATACAGTTCATAGTTTTGGCGTAGTCGTGGAATTTGGGGGATGTCGCGCGACGAATTATCGAGCGCCGCTAGGAGACCACGATGACTCCGGCGCCGGGCTGATCCGGAAACCGGAGAGTATCGTTGAGCTTCAGGTGAAGCGATTAATTTTCTACGGCTTCCACGCATCGAACCATCGGGATGGCTTTTTTCAAAGCCTTTTCTATACCCATTTTAAGGGTCATGGTGGAGCTGGAGCAGGAACTGCAGGAACCGACCAGTCGGACCTTGACGACGCCGTCTTCAATATCTACGAGTTCGACGTTGCCGCCGTCGGCGATGAGCATGGGCCGTACGGTTTCCAATACTTCTTCAACTTCTTCTCTCATAACAGCCTTTTTTCGAGCCTGGGTTTTAAATCATTCCCCGTTTGCCAAGGCTTCTTTTTTGGCAAGTAGTTCGTCCTGGGATTCGACGTGTTCTGGATCTTTTGGAATACAGTCGACGGGGCAGACTTCCACGCACTGAGGCTCGTCGTACCAGCCAACGCACTCGGTGCAGAATTCCCAGTCAATGATATAGACGTCGTCGCCTTCGGAAATGGCTTCATTGGGACATTCGGGTTCGCAAACGCCGCAATTGACGCAATCTTCGGTGATCATTAATGACATGATGCTCTCCTGAATAATCGGTTTTTAATCGATCAGATAGTTTGTTTTTGAAACGTTTTGCTACTCGCATCCCACATAAAAAGAGCGCGATCCTTAATGATTCTATTATAGACGGAAATCACCAAATATGAAACGCCGGGATACACGGGTTCGTCGTCGAACAAAGCCATGCGCCGGTCTTCTTCTGAAAAATAGGCGTCATGTTCGGGGTGGGAGTGGTAAAGCGTTTTGAACTCCAGTCCCTTGTCCCGTGCTTCGTTGGTGATTTTCATCAACTCCAGAGGCGAAATATTGTAAGCCGTTTTCGCGTCTCTCGGGTATTGCTCCGGATCCTTCTCGTGCAGTTTATTTTGAATGTTCTCGCAAGGCCGAAAGAGATCGTATTGGGGGTCTCCGGGTTTGCCGAGGATGATCCCGCAACACTCATTTGGGTACTCTTCGATGGCATGACGATCCACATCGTCCAACAACTGCGAATTAAAAGGTAACAACATAATTGTGGGATGTTCTGCGCGCTTTGTCAAATGGTTTTGAATTGTTTTCGAAGGGAGAGTTTACGCTGTTTCGTCGCGTAAAAACAAATGCAATGCAGGGCGACGGCCCTGGCGCTGGGGCTTGGCAATTCGCGGGCATGATGGGATGGGATTGCGACTTAGACGTGGCTACGCACTTCGATGCCGTCCATTTCCTCTGTGAGCTGTATCTGGCAGGCCAAACGGAGGTTGGGATTTTTCTTGAGCGCGCCGGCGAGGTTTTTCTTTTCGATCTCGTTCAAGGGGCCGACGTTGCCTGAGACGATTTCGATCTTGCAAGAACTGCACAAGCCGCGGCCCCGGCAGTTGAGAATTTTTCGAATGTTCGGGTATATGCTGAGTTTGGAACGGATGGCGGCTTCCCGAATGGTTTCGCCGGGTTCAGCTGGAATCGTGCGGTTATGTGAAACGAATTTTATATTTAGCATGCTTCGATTTGAATGAATTCTCGTAATTCGCCTTTTCCCCAATAACCGTGAAACGCGCTTCCGGCGGTGGAGCAGGCGGTGTTCATATGAATGAGTTGCTTCTCTCCGCTTTCGGCTTTGAGCACGCCCACTTGCGTGTAGGGCGGAATCGCGCCGCCGCAATTGGCGCAGGTCGCGGAATGTCGCTCGCACAGCTGTTGCAGACAATCGACGCAGATCACCGGATTGAACAGGTGAATCTCCTGACCCTGATATTCGACCTGGGTTGGGAGGGATTCTACAACGTTACCGCATTCCTGGCAATGGGCTTCTTGGGACACCGAGGCTCCTTGTTCTGGTTTACCGAGTCCGGCGTATTCTACAGAAGCGGCTCAGTTGACACAAACTTTTTTCATGTCTTCAAAATTGTCGAGAATGGCCCCGGCGCCTTTGACGATGCTGAGGAGCGGGTCTTCGGGGATGTATACTTTCAGAGTGGTTTTTTCTTCCAGCATTTTGTCCAGTCCGCGGATCAAGGCGCCGCCTCCGGTCAGGTAGATGCCGTTGGAATGGATGTCGGCGGACAGTTCCGGCGGCGTTTTTTCCAGAGCGCGCAGAAGTACGGAGGTGATGGTGGAGAGGGGTTCTTTCATGGCTTCCCGGATCTCGTCGTCGCCGACGATGATGGAGGTGGGCACGCCGGTCTTGACGTTCAGGCCCTTGACCTCGACGCTGAGTTTTTTAATGAGCGGGTAGGCGCTGCCGACTTCAATTTTGGTGCGTTCGCCTTCAAAGACGCCGATATTGAGATGGTGTTGCAGGCGCATGTGGCGGACGATGGCTTCGTCGATTTCGTCTCCTGCGAGTCGCACCGATTCGCCGTAAGCGATGGCGGACAGGGAGATCACCGCGACGTCGGTGGTGCCGCCGCCAATGTCGATGACCATGTTGCCTTCGGGTTTGTGTACGGGAATGCCGACGCCGATGGCCGCGGCCATGGGTTCTTCCACCAGTTTCACCTGTCGCACGCCGGACATGATGGCAGCGTCGATGACGGCCTTCTTTTCGACCTGGGTGATGCAGGTGGGCACGCCGATGACAATGCGCGGTTTGACCAGAAAACTGCGCTTCAACACTTTTTTGATGAAGTGCGTGATCATCTTGTTGGTGATGTCGAAATCAGCGATGACTCCGTCTTTCATGGGGCGGATGGCTTCCAGCTTGGCGTGGGTGCGGCCGAACATCTTCTTGGCTTCGAGTCCCACGGCTTCGACTGCGCCGTTGGAGTTGATGGCGACGACGGAAGGTTCATCGAGAACGATGCCGCGATCGCGAATGTATATCAGGGTGTTGGCGGTGCCCAGATCCATGGCCAGATCGGCGTTGAACCAGGAGAACAATTTGTCGGAGAATTTTCCCATCGTGTCTTTTCTTAAAAGGAGGCGAAAGTTTGAGTGGCTCTCCCGTAGGCCAGACCCGCGAGAAGCGCAAGGTCTTTGCCGTCGGCCGGGTAACTCGCCAGGCCAAGGTCGGTTTTAAGGGAAAGTGATTTGGATTGCGCGTAAAACTGGTTGTTCTCGAACACGTGACGGAGGCGCGCTTCGAGTGACAGGACTTCTTCGCGGGTTCTCTCCATCAGGATCAGTAGAAAGGTGTTGTCGGAATACTTGAAAACGTATTTGGGCGATGGGGCGGCCTTGGAAAACATGGAGATCATCTGTCGTAGCAGTTGATCGCCGCAGTCGGTTCCGTGGGTTTCGTAAATGGACGGTAAATTGGTCAGCTGTACGGCAAGGAAATGGGCTTCCTGATTTTCTTTGAGAATCTCTCCTTGAATGGCCTCTCTGTGTTCGATGAGAAATCGGTGATTGGGCGCGCCGGTGATCTGGTCGAGGCTTCGGTCGTATTGCCAGTTGCGTCGGGTTTCGATGCAGTAAATCGCCGCTCCGGCGCTGGCGCAAATGATGGAAATGCGGTCCGCGTCGTCGGCGTCGAGGCTATCGGGTTCCTGGCAGGCGAAAATCAAGGCGCCGCGCAGGGCGTCTCGTAAAACGATGGGTACGGCCAGAAGGGATTGAAAGGGTTCCGGTTCTTCATCTTCATTGAAGATCGTCAACTCGCGGTCTTCGGCGTCGGAGATCACAATGGGCTGGTTGTTTTTTGCGCAGGAGCCGGTCAGCCCCTTGCCTTCTTCGATCGTCAGATTTTCAAAATCCTGGGAGAATCCCCGGTGGGCCAGCACGCGACCGGGGAAGCGGCCTTCGTCCAGCTCGACGACGGCGATGGCGTCGTATTTGAGAATTTCAGGCGGAACTTGTATCAGGCGTTGCGACAGGTCAGGCAATTGCGGGGACTCGGCAACGAAGCGACTGTAGGCGCTCAATTCTTTGAAGAAGGGCCAGCTTCTGTCTGCGTCTACCGTGACTGCGGTTTCCTCGTGGAGTAAATGCCATGCCATCTGTTCGGCAAAGCCGGTCATGATCTTCTGCAGTTTCTGCGAAAAAACGTAGCTTTCCTTGCTGTCGAGGGTGAGCACGCCAAGAATATTGCCATCGGGGCTTAACAGGGGCAAGGCCAGAAAGCTTTTCAGATTTTCGTCGGATTTGTAGATTTTCAGATTGGAGGCGTCGCCTTCAAATTGATCGAGTATCACGGCATTTCGCGTGAGCGCGGACTTGCCGATAGGCCCCTGACCCATGCCGATGCGAACGTTTTCATTGAAGGATTTGCTTAAACTCAGATGTCGGGTTGGGACTAATGTTTTTCCGTCGATATCCAGTTGAAACAATGCGGTGGTGTAGGCGTTGGCGGTATTGCCAGCCAATTCGATCAAGTGGGTGAGGATATCGGGGTTTTTCATTAAAATAACAGATCCATGACGGTGCGTTTGGAGCGGGAGCGGTTATGGATTGATTGACGCTTTGATGCGGACAAGGCTTAAAACTTGCCCCTTTTTTTCAGCATGTCCCGGTAGGCTTTGACGGCCGCTTTGTCGACAATTTTAGCCGCTACCTCGTAAAGCGATCCGGTTTTTTCCTTGTTTTCATTGATCCGTACCGCCTGGCAATCAATGAATTTTTTCTCTCCGGTCGCAGGGTGACGAAACGAGATTTGCAGTATGTCGCCATCAATAACCGTTGCGGCAGAGGAGAAAACAAACCCATTCACGGACATTTCTGTGATCTCAATTTTATGGGTCTGGTCAAAAAACTCTTTTTCCCGTTCAATTTCCAGAGAGGCGGTCAGCTTGGTTTTCGCGCGTTTGACTTGACGCTTCCCCAGAGACTTTTGATCTTCGAATTTGATCAATCGGTCAAGATGATTTTTGACCTTGAGCAGATCCTCCAGAGGCAATTCGTCGAGAGAGGAAATAATATCTTGAAGCATATCCTGGACGATTGAAAAGGGTCGTAGCATCGCGGAAAATCGCCAAACCCGCCCATACTTTCTTCAAACATATTAAAGCCCGTTCGGAGCGCTGTCAATCTTTATCATAAGCCTTTTTGCGGTAAAAACCTTTATGTTCCAAGGGCGAACCCCAATTGGTTTCGGGATGGGAAACGCTTGATAGGTTGAAATAAGGGATGACTGGAAACATTGTTGATAGAATTATTGAATTATGTGCGAATAGTCTTGACAGTTAAAAAAGCGATTTATATACTGCACAACTTCCGAGGCTTTGGAGTTTTTAAAGCTGGAGCAAAATGGGCGAATAGCTCAGCTGGGAGAGCACCGGCCTTACAAGCCGGGGGTCACAGGTTCGAGCCCTGTTTCGCCCACCATTGTAGATTCCGGTTCACGCCGATATCAGATTATAGCGGGGTCGTAGTTCAGTTGGTTAGAACGCTGGCCTGTCACGCCAGAGGTCGCGAGTTCGAGTCTCGTCGGCCCCGCCACTATATGTTAAAGGGTTAGCGATTTTTCGCTAACCCTTTTTCATTTGGCTCTACTCTTTTTCTTTTCCCGTTTTTTTTGAATAAATGTGTGGGTGGTTCTCTCTTGTAAATAGAGGGGGCGCTCTGTTGCGCGTCTGTCTGAAATTACTTTAAAGGGGGTCGGTATGTTTTGCGATGTTTTGAAACGTTGTTGTCTCATGCTCATCTCTGTCCCGGTTCTTTCTGGAATTGCTTTTGCGGCGCATCCTGCGAGCAAGATGGATCAGGGGCTGGAATTTTCACCCAAATGTCCCCAGGTGCGTGATACGCCGCAGGCGCCGGATAAATTTCTGAAAATGAAAAATCCCCTGCAGGCGATTCCCAAAAATCTTTTCGCCGGGCAAACCTTGTTCCATTTTGACGCGTCTCCGGGGCCCTGTCGTTTATGTCATGGAATCAGCGGCAATGGGCTGGGCACCTTGTTTCGCGAACTGGTTCCCGGATCGCGCAATTTCACCTGCAGTCAGACGATGCGGGAGATTGCGGACGGTCAGTTGTTCTGGGTGATTAAAAACGGTTCGCCGGGTACGGCGATGCCGGCGTTCAAGAATCTGGATGATGAGCAGGTGTGGCAGTTGATTCTCTACATCCGGCATTATACCGAGCCGGGGCATTGAGCCGGGCCAGTTCTTATTTGACGTAGCGTTTGAGAAAGGGCGAGTCGAGAATTTCCGGGTTGCCGTCGGCGTATTGTTTCGCCAGTTGCAATTCCTTGACGGCGCGTTCTTCTTCCCCGCGCATGTAGAGCGCGAGCGCCATGTTGTAATGCACTTCTCCTGAAGTGTGGTCGGCGACGATGGCCTGATTGAAATTCAATGAGGCGTCGAAATAATTTCCTTTTTCAAAAAAATCAATTCCGAAGTCGTTGAAGAGTCTCGCAGAGGGTTCTTCTGCGGGCGGCAAGTTGAGCGGCGTTCCGGGTTTTTCCTTACTGCAGGCGCTCAGTGACAGGGCGAGCAAAATTAATAAAAAAGTCAGAAAATGTTTCAATCGTTTCATAGTCAATAGGGGTCGTGAAAATGGAGCGGGAGAATCTCGCTAGTGTCGGGATGATTTTTTTTCTGCGCAAGACACGCAAATTTCTATTTCAGGCATCAGAAGGATGCGGCCTGCGGGGATCGCCAGTCCGCAGCTCACGCAGGTTCCAAATTCGGGAAGGTCTACCTTGTCCAATGCTTTTTCAAGTTTTACCAGTTTGTTCTTTGCGGTGAGCAGGGACGCTTCGCTCACGCCGCGGCTGGTAATCGCCTCCATGCGGGTCAATCGTCCGATGGCGTTGTCCGGCGACACGGGCTTGGAGGTTTCTGTCAGGCGCTGGATCAGAATTTTCTGATCGGCGATTTCTTCCGTGATTTGTTGTCTGAGGTCCTGCTTGTCTAGACGGTTCATGTCGGGATCATATCATCAAACCCACAGTCGTTAAAAGTTCATTCCTGAAAGTCATGCGGGTTTCCAGCCGGACATGGCGCATCGGATGGCGTGCAGGGGAGTGAAACTTTCGGTGTCTGCGGACAGCTCGGTCATGAATGTTTCGGCGAGGGAAGGGTCCTCGAAGCATTCGTAAACGTCGTCGAGAAAACCTCCGCGCAAAAGAGGGTGCTCCAGAAATTGACGACCGCGTCCTGTTGGAATTTCAAGCGGCCATTCGGTCACGTCGATTTTTTCCATCCCCAGTTCTGCAAGCCACTGCCGGGCATGCTGGGCGGAGGGGCGTTCTTCGAAGTATTCTTCAAATCGTTCAAGTTCTTTCATATGACCTTGAGCTTTCATGCGCAGGCGAACCTGATCCCAGAGGGAATCGAAGGTGCCGAGCGATGGAAAGGTCAAAACGATCTGGCCGCCGGGATTGAGGAAATCGAGCAATTGTTGCAAGGCTTCGGGGCGATTGGGCCGAAAGAACATGAAGGACAGGTTGCCGGTGATGCGGTCGAAGCGGGAAAAGCCCGGCGGCAGTTGCTTCATGTCTGCGACTTCAAATTTTAACCAGGGCATCCTGCCCTGTTGCGTGGAGCGAGCGCGCAGGATTTGATGCGGGTTGATGTCGATCGCGAGTACATGACCTTGCGGTCCTATTTTGTCGGCAATATGGAATGCGGGTATTCCCCCTCCCGCCGCGATGTCCAGAACCTTGAGGTCGGGCGCCAACTCCAGGTGGTGGAGAAGCGAATCTGCGAAGGGGGTGGACCAGGGATCGTTTTTGGGTAGCGTCCAGTCAAGGCTCATTGGAATTCCTTTATAGCGATTATTTTCAAGTTATAATGTTCTTGTGGTTTTTTGACATTGTGACCCGCTCTGTTGCGCGCTGGCAAGCGCTTTCTGTGCGGGTGGCTGGAATCTCCAAGGTTATCAGATGGCTCGGCTTTCCCCGGATAGAAAAATTAAATACATGGCGGCGCTTGGCGCTGGTTTGTTGCTGAGCGGGGCCTTGCTGTTTGTGGACTTTGAAGAGCCTGTGGAACATCCTGATCTCAGGCAGGCGGAACGCGTTGCCCGACGCGTTTCTTCTTTAAAATTTTTGAAACAAACGCCGTTTTATCATCAAAAAGAAATGGTCACGCCAAGTCGCTTTGTCGACTGGATGCTTTCCCCTGAAGGGAAAACGTTATGGTATGTGCCTGAAGGCACGCCGGAATTTTCCAGTGAAGAATTGAAATTTATTCAGAAGATTGTTCCGATTTCTCCAAACAATGTCGAGTTGAGGGGCGTTCGACCCGACCCCGAAGCGGGGCGCCAGCTGGTTCTCATTCCGCTGGATGAAACGTTCATGCTGGCGGCGGAAGGCTATCTTGACCCGCAAGGAGAGCCGGTGTTTCGGTCTGAGTGGAAATTTCCAAAGCGGGAAATACGATAGCCCCCAGGAATCAGGCTTTGATGGAGGCTTGAATTTTTTCGAACAATTCCCCGAATGAACAGGGTTTCAATACGATGAACGAGGCGCCGCATTCTGCCGCTTCCTCCAGTTGAGGGGAAGAGCTGAAGCCGGAGAGCATGATGACTGGAGTGGATGGATCGTTTTTTTTTGCTTCTTTCAGCACGTCCAACCCGGACCCGATATCCATGGTTAAATCCGTGATGATCAAATCAAAGTTGCGTTCCTGAATCAGCGCGACGGCGGCGTCTGCGTTGTCCGCAAGGGTCACCTTGAAACCGTTTTTTTTCAGTTTGTGCGCAAGGGTGACGCGGATAATTTCTTCATCGTCCACGAGGAGCGCTTCCAGGTTTTTCATGATTGTTGGTTATGTGGTTTCGAGGGATTTAAAAAGCACGGTGAACGTTGTCCCGTTTTCAGGATCGCTCTGTACCGTGATTTCTGCGCCGTGATTTTTGATGATTCCGTAACTGACGGACAACCCCAGCCCGGTTCCTTTGATCGCATTTTTGGTTGTGAAAAAGGGGTCAAAAATCTTGTCGATATGATCCGGATGAATGCCTGCGCCGGAATCCTGGATCGTCAGTGCAACGGTATCCTTATCGTGTCGCGTCGATAAAGTTATCGCTCCTCCATCCGGGCCGATGGCTTCTTTCGCATTTTGAATTAAATTCAAAACGACTTGTTTCAATTGATCCTCGACGCCGATAATATTGGGGAGGTCGTTTGCAAAACGCTCAATGATTTGAATGTTGCTTTGCCGAAGCTCTTTATCAAGAAGAAAGCTCATGTCCTGGAGAATTGCGTGAAGGTCCAGTGATTTTTTTATCTGGCTGGTGGGTTGGTAAAAATCCTGGAGTCGTTGCACCAGATTGGAAATGCGGTCGCACTCGCCGACGCCGAGGCGCGCGTAGTGTTCATAGCGCGGGCCGAGTTCATCCTCTCCCATCGCCTCAAAAATATTACGGATTCCGTAGATGGGATTATTCAGTTCGTGCGCGATGGTTCCGCTCAGCTTGCCAAGGGCGGCGAGTTTTTCAGAGTGAAGGAGTTGTCGGTGGGTGTTCTGTAATTCCTGACTGCGTTGTTGTACGAGTTCTTCTAGTTGACTGCGGTAATTTTCCAGTTCCTGCTGGGCTTTCTTTCGATCGCTGATGTTGATGGAAATTCCGCCGACGCCGTAGATATTCCCCTCGGGATCCCAGAGTGGGAACTTGATGGACAGAAAGGTGAATAACCCATCCGGGTGCGGCGCCACCTCTTCAAATTCCATGACGGTTTGTGATTCCAGGACTTCTCTGTCGTGTTTGGTGAAGGCGTCGGCAACGTGTTTTGGGAAAACTTCGTAATCGGTTTTGCCGCGTAATTCTTCATTTGTCTTTTGTACATAGTATTCGGTGAGTTTGCTGACAAGAATGTACCGACCTTGGATGTCTTTCAGGTAAATGGTAGAGCCGGAATTGTTGATGATGCTCTGTAAATGGATTTGACTCTCGTTCAATCGGACGATGTCTGTTTGAGGGTGACTCGTTAAGTCTCTAATAATGGCAAAGACAGGCTTGCTTTTGTTGACGCTGAGTGAACCTGTCTTCACTTCACAGGGAAATTGAGATCCATCTTTCTTGCGATGGGTTTGCTGTGTGATTTCATTGGGCCGTGTTGTTGGTGCGTCGGGCGTCGCGTTTAGTGACGTTGTGAGAGCCTCTGCTATAGCGCTTACATTGAGTTTCAGGAATTCATCTTGAGAATATCCATAAAGCCGAGTCGCGGCAGGATTGGCGTCGACAAAACGACTGGCTTCGCAATTCAGGATTAGAATCGGCTCGTCAAGGGCGTGGAACAGGAGACGGTAAGTGTTATTTTCATCATCATAGAGTGGGTCCGTCATGATCCAGAGTCCTTATCGTTATGAAAACAATGCTCGCCGGGATTGGATGAAACTGGGGATTATTTTGGAGTCTTCATCGCCAAATAGTTGTCTATCGTTTCGATGAGATGACGGATCTGGTAAGGCTTGACAATATACTCCTTGAAGCCGATGTCCATCGCTTCGGTTTCAGCGGTCTTGAGGGCGTTGGCGCTGATTGCAATGACGGGGATGCTTGCCGTTTCCTCTAATTTCTGCAATTCAAGAAACGCGGCAATACCGTCTATGTCGGGTAATTGCATGTCCATCAAAATCAGGTCGGGTTGATGAGCCTGAGCGAGTTCTATCCCGAGCTTGGCGATGGATGCGGAAATAATTTCGTAATGAGTGTGCGTTGTGATGATTCGCTTGATCAGTTGCAAATGAGCCAGGTTGTCCTCGATACAGAGAATTTTTTTGACGTGTTCCGGTTTTTCAGAATCGCGATGCACATCGGCTTTTTGAGGAGGCGGGGAGTCGGTCGCTACGGCAGACGCGGTTTTATCTGCAAGCTGAAGGGTGACGGTAAAGCAACTGCCGACATTCATTTTGCTCTCTACGGAAATGGAACCGTTCATCAGTTCGATCAGGTTTTTTGTGATGGTCAGTCCGATTCCGGTGCCTTCTTCTTGCAGGCCGGGCGTGTGCAGGCGATTGAATGGCTCAAATATTTTATTCTTCTCTTCCTGAGAAATTCCTGGGCCGGTATCTTTGATATGTATGGCAGCGGTTTTTGCGTTTACCACATCGACCTGGATTTCGATGTTTCCTTTGGGGTAGTTGTACTTTACCGCGTTGGATAGCAGGTTGAGCCAGACTTGCATGATGCGAGTCGGGTCGCATTGAACAAGGATCGGGTCGCGGTCTTTAAGGTTGCTCGTGATTTTGATCTGCTTGTTGCTTGCCAATGGCATGATGACGGAAATCGCTTCTTCTAGCGAACCGTTGATCTGGACGTCTTCGAGGGCGAGTTCCAATCTCCCGGCCTCAATGTGGGTCAAATCAAGTATATCATTGATGAGTAACATCAAGTGATTGCCGGAATCGTAAATGCGTTGCACTTCGCTATGTTGGTCGGAGGTCCATTCGCCTTCGGAGTCCATGAGCAACTGGGAATATCCAATGACAGAATTCATCGGAGTGCGCAATTCGTGACTCATGCGCGAGAGGAAATCAGTTTTGGCGCGGTTGGCGGTCTCCGCTTCAATTTTGGCCTTGTTGAGATCATCAAGCGTTCTCAAATGTTTTCGAATTTCATCCTTCAGGCTTTGATTGCTTTCCGCCAGTTGTGCCGTGCGTTCCAGCACCCGTTGTTCGAGGGCGTCGTGGGCTTCTTTCAGCTTGATCTCCGCCCTTTTTCTTTCTGTGATGTCGCGTCCGGTGATGAGCGTCCCAATGAATTTTTTTTCGGACTTGGAACGCTTTAATTTTTCATCGGGGATATCCCAGAGACCAAAAGCGTTCAACAGTAGCGTCAGATCCTGCGGTGGTTTGTTTGAAGCGCGGTTGGAGGTTACGGTGATCTCCAGATTGGCTGTGGTTCTTTCCCCACTGCGTTTTGTGGTCAACTTGGGAATGACGGTTCCATGGTCTTCCTCGTTGATAATGTCTTTTAAAGGTCGGCCCAGCAATTCTTCCGGCTCGTAATTCAATTGTCGGACCGCCGAGTTTGCAAAAACGATTTTATGATCGGGGCTGACCTGAAGGATGATGTCGGATACGGTTTCGACGATTCCTCTGTAGAGCTGTTCCGTTGTTTTTAATTCCTTGAAGCTCCAGTCAATGGTGGTCAGGTCATTGCGATGTCGAAACAGGGTGGTTTTTAATATTTCGAGAGCGACCTGCGGGTGGGAGTTGAAAATCCAGCCGAATTCATTTTTATTGATCTCAAGCAGTTCGGAATCGGTTATCGCGCGCACGCTCGCAGAGCGTGGCTCGGAATCGACCAGGGCCATTTCGCCAAAAAATTCGCCGGGGCCTCTGTCTGCTATTTTTTTATTCTCTTTGTAAATTTCCAACTGGCCAGAAAGGATAACGAACATACAATCGCCGGTCTCGCCTTCTTCAAAAAAGACTTGTTCCGGCGCGATGGTTACGGTTCGACAATCCAATAGCAATCGTTCCAGCTCAACGTCGCCGAGAACGTTCAGGAAGGGAATTTTTTTGAGAATTTTTAAAAAATTATAATTAGTCATTCCATTGGATTCAGGTCGTCAAACTCATAACAGGCAGATCGTTGGTATTCAATAGAAGCGATCTGGTGAACGCATTGTATGAGGCGTTAATATTATTTAAACGTTGAAAAAATATTTTTGCAAGTAAAGAATCTTGGCTATTTCGATGTCAGCGTGAAGGATCCGTCCCAGTCGATTTCTGGCGGAGTGAGTTTGAAGCGTTCGCAACGTTCTATCAGCAGTTGGGACGGTCGGTCGAGCGGCGTTCTCTCCAGAACATGGTTGAAGCGCTCGATGGCCTGGTCCCATTGTTGGGCCCTGTAATTCTGAAGTCCGACGGCGAAAATTTCATAACTTTCCTTGAGCGTGTCGTCAAGAGCGCCTTTTTTTGCCAGCAGTTCATAAATTCTGACAGGCGTTTTTCGCCCTACCACCTTAACCAGATCCAGTTCTCTGACTTCTAGGTGATCTTTGGCTTGAAGATAGGTGGACTCGCTGATGATGGACTCGGTTCCATAGAGTTTGTTCACTCCTTCAAGGCGCGCGGCCAGATTGACGGAGTCCCCGTTCATTCCATAATTCATGCGTTCTCTTGACCCCAGGTTGCCGACCACCATTTGCCCGGTGTTGACGCCGACGCGCATTCCCATCGTTGGCCGCCCCTGACTCTCCCATAATTTATTTAATTCTCGCAGGCGTTCCTGCATTTCAATACACACCAGACAGGCGCGCAGGGCATGGTCGGGAAAGTAAATCGGGGCGCCAAAAAAAGCTTTGATGGCGTCGCCGTCGTATTTGTCGAGCGTGCCTTCGTGGGCGAGTAAAACGTCGGTCATTGCGGATAAATATTCGTTCAGTAGGGCAACCAGTTCCTGCGCCGATAGTTGTTCCGAGACCGCGCTGAAGCCTGCAAGGTCGGTAAAATATGCGGTCAGTTCTTTTTGCTCTCCGCCGAGGCTTATGTTTTCGGGATCCTGGAGAATCTGTTCGATCACGGTGGGCGAAACGTATTGGCCAAAAATGTTCTTGATCTGCTTTTTTTGCTTTTCTTCTGCACGATAGCGATAAATCGTGATGCTGGTGAATAATAGAAAATGTTCGAGGTGGGCGTAAAAATTTGTGAACAGGATTTGCTTGGATGTAAAGAGCCACTGAAACAGAATGAACTGGGCGGCGGTGACAAAAAGCCAGAAAAAGACGCTGGCCGATGGGCGAATGCGGGTGTAGACCAAAGTTAGAGCGATGCCTGCAATGAGCAGATAAAGCGCTTCGGCTAACGGCGCCCATTGCGGGCGAACGATAAAATTCTGCCTGAGTATATTGTCGATCACCGTGGCGTGGATTTCAATACCGGGCATGATCGGATCGAATGCAGTGTTTCGTATATCCTTCAAGCCCTGGGCGGTTGCGCCGACCAGAACAATTTTATCCTTGAAGGTTTCCGGGGGGACGAGGCCTTGAAGGATATCGGCGATTGAATAATGTGGAAAGGTGTTCTGCCTGCCCAGATAGTTGATGAAAATTCTTCCTTGCAGATCGACGGGCAGGGGAATCGCTTCCTCTGCGTCGAGCAGAACTTCATCAATGCCTGTCGGCCCTGCCTTGAGAATCAACGCCCCGTCGAGGTATTTTTCGACGACGCGGATGGAGAAGGGCGGGAAGAAGGAAGACTCTTTGGTTTTAGGGTTTTGCAGTTTGACGATCAGAGGTAGCCAGCGGATGGACCCGTCCGGTTCCACGTCGAAACTCAGAAAGCCCGCGTCTCGTGTGCTTTTTGAGATGGTTTTTATATTGGCCTCTGCGCCATAAGCCGGGCGAATGGGTAATTCATCCAACTGAAGCGCGCCGCTGGATTTGATGAAATTCTGAAATCTTGATGATTCTATGTTCTCGATATTGGTCTGAACGGAATCGAGCGTTAATTCGTTTGTATCGGTGAGCGAATGATGTAGGAAATATCCCAGCACCGTCCTCTTGGAGTCGCGGATTGTCTGGGCAAATTGAAGGTCGGGTTCAGCGTTATTCTTGAACGGAAGAAGGCTTTGGTCTACGTCCGCTTTAGGAAGGCCGTTCAGAAGCAGGCGGGTCTCAATATCGTCCACGATTTTTGCGCCGGGGTTCAATTCCGGCGATGAAAAGACGACGTCAAAGCCAATGACTTTTGCTTCCATCTCGGTCAGTCGCTCGATCAGCTTGGAGATGGTTGCTCGCGGCCAGGGCCACCGTCCAAATTGGTCCATGCTTTTTTCGTCGATGGCCGCTATCGCGATATTCGGACCGGGAGCGGTTTCTCCCCGCCAGCGAAAATTCAGGTCCTGAAAAATGCTTTCAAATTTTTGTAGAAAAACGGGGTTGACGTACAGCAGATACGTCGAAAGGAAGATGACGAGGAATGCGATGGGCCAGTGTAATGATCGTGGCATTGGATTCGATAAGCTAGGGTTCGGGGCCGGCTCTTATCAAAAGACCCCCAACGTTTTCGCGCGCCGGGTGGTGCTAGAATTTATAGCCTATATTGAATCCGGCGGCATTTTCCTTGAAATCCACGGAAAGCAAATTGGAACTGCTTTCTGTGCGCGTGTAGCTGATGTCGAGAACGAATGAATCAAACAAGGGTTGCACGATCGATGCCTTGAGCGTTTGTTTCTCGTCTCGGCGTTTTTCATTGATGCTTGCGGTCACATTTTTGTAGTCGCGAATTGAAAGGCTGTAGGAAATCTTCAGGGTGTCGAGCAAGTAGGCTGGTAGTTTCAGCGTCGTGCTGATTCGATGTCCGGCGTACTCTAATTCTTTGTTGATCGTGCTTTCGTCCGAGTATCTGTATCCAGCCGACCAGTAAGCCTTGTTGTCCATAAAAAAGAAAAAGTTGAGAAAGCCGAGGGAATGATTGTCGCCGTCTCGGGTGGCGTCCGTGAAAAATGTTTTGTTCTGGAGCATGTAACTGGTCGTCATGTAATGCTGTGGGTGCAGAGAAAAATTAACGGTCGGGGCGAGGATGTGAATGGCCAGAAAGGATTTATCATCCAGAAAATTATAGGAGTAGGAATAATTCATACTCGCTTCAAATTTTTCGAAGGCGCGCGAAAAAGAAAAGCTGGGGGTGTGGGACTGAAAATTGAACTCGGTCGCATTTTCGAACAGGCTTTGGAAAAAGCTGTATCCCGTGGTGACTGTGTATTGCGAATCTTTATGAAGAGTGTATTCTCCGCCGGCTTCAAAAATGTAGGAGGTGTCCGATTCATTGGAAACCTGATCCGATTCCGCGCGGGTGATGTTGTCGTTCCACTCCCAGCCTGCGCTGAAATTAGCCGACCAGTTTTTTTTGCTTTTTGTTTTCTTGTTGGTGAGGAGTTCAATGAATTGCTGGGAATCCTTCGCAATTTTTGTTTGTGGATCGACGGCGACGGATTTTTCGAACTGTTCCACCGCTTCAGGCGTCTTGCCTAATTTATAATAAGACAGTCCTTTGTAGTAGCCGCCCAGTTGGATGAATTCGGGATCGAGTTGGGCGGCGCGATCAAAATAGGGGATCGATTCCTCAAATTTTTGCAGGGCGTTTAGAGTCATCCCCATAAAAAATTGAGCCGAACCGTTTTCTGGCTGAATTTCAAGAGCGATTTGAAAAGTTTCCTGGGCAGATGCAAGATCCTGCGTCTTGAAGTAGGAAATCCCAAGATTAAGGAATAGCTCTTTAATGTCAGGCGACAGGGTCAGAGCTTTTTTGAAGATTGCGATTGCCTGATCGTAGTCCTGCGATTTATTCAAGACAAGCCCCAGATAATAATACAACTCGCCCTTGCCGGGGTTTTGCTTGATACCCTCTTCGAATGCTTTTCTGGCTTCCTCGAGTTGGCCTGTCTGAAAAAATCCCAGACCTTTGGAAAGCGCCATCAACGCGCTATCGTTTGCCTTGGGGGCCTTGGCAGGGGGGGGCTTCACTTCTGGTGAAGCTTTATTCTCTGAAGTTGCCGTCGCTTTTGGAGTTTCCTCGGATTGTGCCGCTAAAACAGGCGAAGAGAAAACTGAAAACAAAAGAGTGAAGCATAAGGCGGTCCATAAGGACTCATATATATAACGAACTTGCATAATTCGCGATGGCAACGCCTGAAAGGTGAATCTCAAAGTTATGTGTTTTTTGTAACTATTTGAATTCTTCTACTTTACCACGTTTTTAATCTTGTGAAAGTGATTTGCCATCGCTTTGCTGATTCGTGCTTCTGCTCATTTGGACTCGTTGTTAAAATAGGCCGCCGAGTCCCGTGTTTACAACTTCCTGAACGACTTCCTGTGCGGCCTCCTGCACAACTTCCTGGGCGGCTTCCTCCGCCGCTTCCTGCACTACCTCCTGCACAACCTCTTGAGCCGCTTCCTGAGCGACCTCTTGTACAACTTCTTGAACCGCCTCCTGAGCTACTTCTTGCGCTACTTCCTGAACCGCTTCTTGTGCAGCTTCCTGAACAACTTCTTGCGCTACTTCCTGCACCGCTTCCTGCACAACCTCTTGAGCTACTTCCTGCGCGGCTTCCTGCACAACCTCTTGAGCTACTTCCTGTGCGGCTTCCTGCACAACCTCTTGAGCTACTTCCTGCGCGGCTTCCTGCACAACCTCTTGAGCTACTTCCTGTGCGGCTTCCTGCACAACCTCTTGAGCTACTTCCTGCGCGGCTTCCTGCACAACCTCTTGAGCTACTTCCTGTGCGGCTTCCTGCACAACCTCTTGAGCTACTTCCTGTGCGGCTTCCTGCACAACCTCTTGAGCTACTTCCTGCACCGCTTCCTGCACAACTTCCTGAGCTACTTCCTGCGCGGCTTCCTGCACAACTTCCTGGGCTACTTCCTGCGCGGCCTCCTGCACAACTTCCTGAGCTACTTCCTGTGCGGCTTCCTGCACAACTTCCTGAGCTACTTCCTGTGCGGCTTCCTGCACAACCTCTTGAGCTACTTCCTGCGCGGCTTCCTGCACAACCTCTTGAGCTACTTCCTGTGCGGCTTCCTGCACAACCTCTTGAGCTACTTCCTGCGCGGCTTCCTGCACAACTTCCTGGGCGACGCCTTGTGCGGCCTCCTGAACAACTTCTTCAGCTACTTCCTGTGCGGCTTCCTGCACAACTTCTTGCGCTACTTCCTGCGCGGCTTCCTGAACAACTTCCTGAGCGACGCCTTGTGCGGCCTCTTGCACGACTTCTTCAGCTACTTCCTGAGCCGCTTCCTGCACAACTTCTTGAGAGACGCCTTGCGCGGCCTCTTGCACGACTTCTTGAGCTACTTCCTGTGCCGCTTCTTTTGAAACGCTTTTGGCAGATTCCGATGCGACGGAACGTGTGAGTCCACTGACAAGTGATTTAGATGAGCTTTGCACTATACTTTTTGATGCGCCCTGAGCGGCGTCTTTCAAGACGCTTTGGGAGCTAGATTTCACGGATTGAGTTACGGAACCGACCGAAACCTTAGTGAGACCAGCGGTGATATTTCCCGTGTCGCCAAGCAGAGCGGCGCTGTCTGTGAGACCCGCAGTGATATTTCCCGTGTCGCCAAGCAGAGCGGCGCTGTCTGTGAGACCTGCGGTGATATTTCCCGTGTCGCCAAGCAGAGCGGCGCTGTCTGTGAGACCCGCAG